>JALYHX010000650.1 GCA_030776305.1 Myxococcota bacterium | reverse complement strand
GCCCGCAGATGACCGTGCTCGGCAAATACCTGAAGTGACCCGACTCGTCCCTATTCGTACGTCGGCCCACGCCGCCCCCGCTCCACCCTTCGCAGGCCGAGCGAGACCGCCGCTGCCACGAGGTCGGGGTCCAAATTGCCCGCATGGAGGACGTCCCTGACGTACTCGGTCCCGCGACGCCGATCTTTCATGGCACCGAACGCTGACGCCGCGACCACGCGCGCTTCGAAGGCTGCCGCTTGTGGCGGCGGATCGATTGAGGATGTCCTGCCCTTGGCCGCGTCGGCGTTGCCGCCGGAAGCCGTGGCATATGCGCTCAGCCAGTTCGCCAGCGGACCGAGCACGAGCGGATACCGCGCGAGTAGGGGCCCGACCTCCGCGGAACGATCCTTCGCGACGAGCGTGTAGACACGCTCCCAGAGGACACGCGGCGTCACGGTTCCATGAACGAGGACGGTCTGCGAAAGAGCGTCGGCCGCGTCGAGGCGCCCCTCGTAGCGAGCGAGACGTGCGAGTCGTAGGGCACGCAGAGGCTGCGACTCGCTGTCCTTCCCCCAAAGCGTTGCGATCTTGTCGGCCAACGCGAGGTCGCCTTCGGCAAGCGCCAGATCCATCGCCATGACGTCCGCCCACGGCGCGTCATTGGCGGCCAGCGTGAGGAGCTTCGCGCCATCAAGACGCATCCTGCCTGAGATCGCGCTTTCAGCGAGGTCCAGCGCGGCAAACAAAGGCAGTTTGCGCGTCCCCACCGGCAGCGCGTCAAGCGCGCGTGCGACCGCGTCGGCGTCGACCCGCTCGTAGGCAGACGCAGCCCGCACGACCACCACTTCGGGCGCCGCAGGATCCAGATCCTCCGTCGCCTTGAGTGCTTCGTCGATACGCCCACCATGGAGCGCGACGCGAGCCGCGAGCGCGCGTGCCGGCTCGTACGCCGCGGAGAACTGCAGCGCGAGAAGGGCAGCCTTGCGCGCGAGCGCCTCGTCGCCAATCGTGATTGCGATCGTTCCCAGCCAGACCGCGGGTCCCGGCGAATCGGCGACGGCCAGTCCGTCCTGCACCTCGGAACGCGCATCGCTCACTGCTTGACGGTCGAGCGCCGTCAGCGCGGCGATCGCGTGCGACACGAACTTCAAACCCGACGGCAGCTCCGCATCTCGCTTCGCCAGGTCAGTCACCTCCGCGGGGGCCGGCGTGACCTCTCGTCGCCAGTTACGCCCCCATGCAAGGGCCACCAGCGCGATGGGCTCCGCGCGTTCCGGCATGGCCGCGCGCATCTCGCTCCCCATCCGCATTGCCTCCTGGGCGTCACCGTCGAGCGCGGTGGCGCGCGCGAGCGCCGTCCTGGCGGCGACGAGCTGGGGATCCAGCTTCGAGGCAGTGGCGTAGCGATCGCGAGCCCGCGCGTCGCCGGCACGTTCGAGGGTCGCGCCCGCGATCATCTGGTACCAGGCGTCCCCGCCGGCCGCTCCCTCCCAGCGCGGCAGCACGCCCACCGCTCCTGCGGTGTCCCCCTGAAACAGGAACGAAGCCACACGCGCGAAGGCGTAGCTCGCCTCCGCAACTCCGACGTCTTTCGCCCGCGCCATTGCGTCTTCGAACGCGACATCGGCGCCATTCTTGACGAGGCCCACCATAGCGCGCTCCCTGGCCCAATCGATTGCGGCGCGTGGACTGCGCGATTCGAGATGGAAGACGCGCACCAGATCCCTCTCGGCGTCGTCGAGATCGTTGGCCTTCGAGGCCTCAACCCGCGCCTCGACCGTCGACAGCAGCGCCTCGGCCTCGACGTGCTCCAGCGCGCGCTTGTGCTTGTAGAACGCATAGATGCCGATGCTCGCTGCGAGAAACAGCACCATCCCGACGATCAGCGTCGGTCCCCCTTTGCGCCTTGGCCCGCGTCCTGGGTGATCCCATGCCACGACGTCGAGCACTTGGTCGCGCGTCGGCTCGAACATTCCCGCGAGCGTCAGCGCGTCGAGGACATCGCCAGGATGCGGTACGAGAAGCCCGCCGGGGTCGCTGATACGCGCTCTAGGAGCAGGCTTGACAGGGATTCGATCCGCGGGGATTGCGTTCTCGAAATGCCCCGGCGCAGCGCGTGGTAGAGCAACCGCCGCACCGTTGGTGCCGACCGCGACCTTTTTGGGAAGTGGAGGGGCGAACGGGGACTCTGGCTTTTTCGGTACCGGCGACATCTTCGGCGGGGGCGGCGCCTTCGTGGGGGCCGTGATCTCGATCTCACCGGTATGAACGAGCTCGAACTCGCCGGTGTCCGCTTCGTCAGAGTGGCTGTCCTTGGCCGAGGACGGGGAAGCCCGCGCTCGCTCCGGCGTCGTTGGTGCGGTCTCCGCCACCTCCGCCGCGACTGCCCTCCCTCCGGCGCTCGACTGCAGCGCGCGGTACGAACGAGCGCGCTCGATCCAGATCTTCACGTCCGGGTCTCCCGCGCCGAGCTGCATCGCTCGCTGCAAAACCTTCTCGGCACGATCGGCGTCCCCGCGCCTCAGCAGCACTTCGCCCAGCCAGCGATACACCCGTCCCTCGCGGGGCGCGTGTTTTCCGGCCGAAATGAGGACCGCCTGCGCATCCATGAATCGGTTCGCCTGGATGTACATGCGGCCCACGGAAACCAGGACGGACACGTCGCCCGCGAGCTGCTCTTTTGCGAACTCGCCGACCTGTTGCACCAGGGCGCCGCGGGGATTCACGCGAAGCGCTTCGCACAAAGCGACGGTCGTCGCCGCACCCGGGTTTCGTTGCCAGGCTTGGACGAGCTTGTCGATCGAATCAACCATGGGAAATCGTAGTCGTTCGCTCTTTCCGCGTAGTGAAACGACGCAGCGATACGAACGGCGAGCGTCACTGATTGTCCGACGAACACCCCGCAGAGGCGAGCGAAACCGCTCATCTTGGCGACGGGGCCCGTGTGTGTCGAAGAAGGAGACCTGGCGCTCGCTTCAGGTCGTCGTCCGATCGCTCGCTGATGGGCAGGAGGGGGGGGAGTCTGATCATCGATGACGGCTGGAGAGCGCGAGGGGAGCGGTCGCGTTCCCCTCGCAC
>JALYHX010000649.1 GCA_030776305.1 Myxococcota bacterium | reverse complement strand
ATCGACTCGATGGCTTCCGGGATGCCGTGCCCGCGGATGCGCTCGGAGCCGTACCGGGCCATGAAGCCGACGACCAACGCACCCGCGACCGGTACGAGTACTTCCAGGACACCGAGGCGATTTCCCGCGGGCGAGACCAGCTCGGTGCTCCAACGTTGATAGAAGAAAATGTTCGTGAAGAGGCCGATCATCCTCAGGAGCGCCAACGCAACGTACGAGGCGAGGATGCTGACGGCGATGGCGAGCAACGCGATCGGGACGACGCGAGCCGTGGTGGTGAAGTCACCCAGGTCCTTGGGCGCGCGTGATTTGGCGTGCGAGCCTTCGGTCCGTACCTGACCGTGCCTCATCGCTTCTTCTCGCTCCCTCTCCTGGTGTCCCTGCGGCCGACGAGCGCTTCGAGAGCCTTCACGAGCACGGGCGCGGCCGACCGTAGTTCGCTGCGGTGCGCAAAACTCAGTCGCCGGAGCACGTGCGCGCCCTGCGCTGTCACGTACAGCGACGCCTCGCGCCGGTCCTCGGATGCCGTTCGACGCCCGACCATCCCGCGCTCGACCGAGCGCTGCACCAGCTCGACAGCGCTGTTGTGGCGGATCTGCAGGCGCCTCGCGATGGTGGCAATGGTGGGCCTCTCGGGGGGCTTGAGGCCCTTCAGCACGAGGAGCAGTTGATGCTGCTGCGGCTCGATGTCGGCAGCCCGCGCCTGCTCCTCGCTGAAGTTGAGGAAACAACGAATCAGGTAGCGAAGCTCGGCGAGCGCTCGGTACTCGTCGACTCGGAGGCCGCGCGTGTCGGGCATCGATGTATCGCTTCACGATATATCCGAGGAGGGGCGCGAGCGCCATGGTCGCCTTTCACGTAAAGGCACCCGCGGCGCCGCCTGATGCAGCGCTACAGCAGCGCCCACGCTGTCGGGGATTGCCGCCGCACCGCTTCAGTTCGCCGCGGACGGCCGCGCGTGCCATACTGCGTGACGAGCTTCCCTTCTCGTTCGCTTCGGATGGCCACGCGCGCACATGTCGACGTTTGGCTGTGGCTTGCCGGTTCGGCGCTAGTCACAGCAGCCGTCGCGCCAGGTTGCGCCGTCGAATCGAATGCCACGAGCAGTGGGGCAGGGGTCGGACCGCTGCCGCCGAGCGACGCCGCGACTTTCCCCGGCGACGCGAGCGCGTGCCGTCCGGGCGACGTCGAGACGTACCAACCTGGCGCATATCACCGCGCCGCTGGCGCGTGGCAGGGGGTCTGTAGTCCCGCTCAAATTACAGGTTTTTACGACATGTGCCTTGGCCCGCAGAAATCGAAGGTGGACTGCGACGGGTTCGTGTCCGCCATGACAACCGGCCCCTGCGCCGCGTGCATCTTGACGCCCGAGGGCGCCAGCCATGATGGTCCACTCATCAACCATGGCGGGTTTCTGACTGCGAATATCGCCGGGTGCATCGAGCTCACGGATTCGAGCGGGCTGTCGTGCGCCAAAGCGCTGCAGGCGCTGGGCGGCTGCGAGCTAGCCGCTTGTAAGGCGAACTGCCCGGTGCACGATTCACCGTCTCGCATGGCCTACGACGCGTGCGCGGTTCAAGCCGATAGCGCGGGGTGCCGAATGTATGACCCCGCCGCGACATGCATCTACGCGGAGCCCGATGCGGGGCTCACGACTGGTTGCCTCCAGCAGACGTTCCCCGAGTTCTATGCGGCAGTTGTCCCGCTGTTCTGCGGCGCACCCCCGGACTGGCTCGAAGGCGGGACTCCACCGCAGTTCGATGCTTCCTCGGACGCGGGGCGCCCGCCCACGATGGATTCTTCTTCTTCAGTGGACGCCACTTTGGACGCGACGACGACGGACTCCGCGATGGACGTGCGGAGCGACGCGCCCGGCGACGCGCGAGCGGGGGATGCGCGCCTCGATGCGCCAGGGGACGCCGCCAAGGAATGAAAGCGTCGACCCGCCGCCCATTGCCGCCCCCGACCGGTCGTCGTAATGGGGCCCGAGCGCATGTTGGCCCAAGAGCTCCGCGACGACGATCCGGACATCGCGATCGTCCGCGTTCTTCGCGACGACGGTAGCGCTGACCCGGCGACTGACCCGCTTCTGTCGGCAGAAACGCTGTTGCGGGCGTATCGCGAGATGCGGCGGCTGCGTCTTCTCGATGCGCGCATGATTTTGCTCCAGCGTCAGGGCCGAATTGGCTTTTACGGTGCGGCACAAGGTCAGGAGGCCGTGCCCATCGCGACGGGCCTGGCGTTGCAGGCTGATGACTGGGTGTTCCCGGCGCTCAGAGAGCAAAGCGTGATGCTCGTCCGCGGCTTTCCGCTCCGCGAGTTCGTCGCGCAGCTCTTCGGAGTTTCGGGCGATGTCCTCAAGGGACGGCAGATGCCCAGCCACCAGTCCGGACGCGCGGTGAACCAGGTGAGCTGGTCATCCAGTATCGGGCCGCAGCTGCCTCAGGCCG
>JALYHX010000648.1 GCA_030776305.1 Myxococcota bacterium | reverse complement strand
GCCCTTAGCTGATCCGCGACCTTCTGAAGCTTCTTGAGAAGAGCATCCTGCTGCGGAGTGAAATAGTTCGGGACGACAAGATCGAGGCCCGTTCGAATGGAGTCGTAGAGAGATCCGATCCGCGCGGTGGCGGCGGCCGCCCACTCGAACGACCCGTACTGAATCGCCACGTGCTCGAGCTTCGGGCGCCACGTCTTGTCCGCCTCGCCGAGGTCTTTGTCGAGTTGCTTGACGATGTCCGGGGCATTCCCCGTGTAGTGGTGGTGCCCGGTCGCGTAGTCGAAGTTCGTCCGGACATCCTCGTCGACGAGTGCGAAATCCGCCTCTGCGCCGTAGTCAGAGTATGGCGCATCGTTGGCCGTGATCTGCGATGGCTTTACGGTGTTCGCCATCGCGGGGTGCACCTTGAAATATTCCCAGTCCGCGATCGTCGTCTTGAGCCAGTTGCGATAGCCTTGATCGTTCGCCGACTGCGTCATCTTCGCAATGCGGTAGGCAGACTCCAGCGTGTAGCGCGCGGACTCGGGTTTGTTTCTCGCAGTCGTGTGATACTGCGTCAAGGCCGCAAGCGCTTGACGCCGGGCCGATGCGTTGCCAGGCGATTCTCCGCCATTGGGGTTCCACTGTCCGTAGTCGAAGCTCGCCTTGAGGTATTCCGCTTCCGCCCGCTTGTCGGCGGAGAGGCGAACCTTCGGATCGACGATCACCTCGTACATCCGGGTCATGTTGGTGCGATCGCCGAGGTTCGAATAAAGCTGCATGGCGATGCGCGCCGCGTTCGTGCGCCGCGCTTCGTCGAACCGAGGGGTCGTCGCGATCTTGGCGAACGATTCGGCTGCTCGCTGGTATGCGAAGAACCCGTAATACGTCGTCGATAGTGCGTCGTATGCCATTCCCAAATACTTGATCCGCTCCTGATATTGTTTGGGGTCGGGCGGATCCGGTTTCGCGGGCGGGGTCTCCACCTTCTTGTCAGGATCAACCCCGCCGCGCTCGAGGTAGCTAAGTCTGGTCTCGCTGCCATACGCGTTGATGAAGAGCTGGTAGAGCTCGATCGCCTTGTTGAACTCTCCGACCTGTTTGTAGCAAAAGGCAGAATTGATCGCTGCCGCGGGGGCGTCCTTGTGGGCGGGGGCCGCGCGAAGAGCGGCCTCGTACATCTTGCCGGCCTTTCGCCACAGCTCGTCCTGCTTCGGACCAGGCGCCTCGGCCTTGGCCTGTTCGAACACCTTGTTGGCGTCGTCGAAAGCCGCATTCTGCAACACCAAGTCGGTCAGGTCGCCCTTCTTCTCCTCCGCAACCTGCAGCTCGGTTTTGGCGCAGGAGTTCTTTTTCTCGGCCTCCGCAAGCTGCCTCGACCGGGCATCGTTCTTTTGCAAGTTGCTCATGACGATGAGCCGCTTCCATGCCTCGTAGCCGAGTGGGTCTTTGCCGCAGTGCTGTTCGTAGATCGGCTGCAGGCGCGCCTCGGCCTCCTTGAAATGACCATAGAGGAAGAATTGGTCCGCCGAGTAAAACGCGTAGTCCGAAGCGTGGTTCTGCCGGTCTCGTTCCGGCGGGACGCGCTGAATGTACTCGTCACGCGCCTTCATCGATTGCTGCACGACGTCCGGAATGTCTTCCACCACGACCGTCTGGTCCCCGACTGCCCCCTCCACCTTCGGCGCCTTCCGTGGCTCTACGCCTTGAGTGCCCCCGGACTCCGTCCAGCGCTGAAACCCCAGGTCGCGATCGACATCGGCCAGGTCAACGACGAATAGCCCGGCGTTGTCGATGAATTGATCGTCCTCGTCCGAATCCCGTACGTCGACAGCCGCCTGTATGGCGGTGCTTATTTCCGGCGAGCTCGGCTCGACGAACTGTCGCGGGTCGAACTGGTGGAGCGCGACCTCGAGACGGACCTGGTTGTGCAGCGCGTCCGCGTAGAAGTAACGGCTCTTGTACGCGTCGGGCGCGTTTTCGTCTTGCTTCAAGTATCCCAGCCAACCAAGGGCCGCCAATTTGTACTCTTGAAGCGCGAAGTTCGTCAGACGCAGCTTTTCCTTGGGGTCGCCAGTCTGATCGGCCTGCTCGAGAGCGGCCTGACCATTGCGCGTGTGGGTCACTGCCGCACCCTTGAGTCCAGTTCGCACGAGGGCTTCTGCACGCTGAAGCGCAGCAGGATTGTCCTTGTTCGCGTCGACCCATGGTGTATCGCCGATGTACTTGGCAAGTGCCGTCCGCGCTTCCAAGACTTTGCGCTCGTAGTCTCGTCGCTCATCGCCAACCTTCGTCTGTCGCGTGAGAAGCTCATACACCTCCGCCACGGAGTTCTGCGTCTCGGGGGCCGACGCATCCATTGGCCACTTGTCGAGCATCAACTGGTAGACAGCGAGCGAGTTCTTGTATTGGTTTATCGCGCGAAACTCGAGCGCCAGCGCTTTGTAGATCTCGATCGTCCAGGATTGGCCCTGCGGAATGAGCCGGGGATCTTGGACCCGATCGATCGCGATGCGAAGCTTCGCTTCTGCCTCTGCGGGACTCTTGGCCGTGTCGAGAACGTCCGGCCGTGCGACGAACGGCTCGTCGGGGCGCGGACCGGTGAAATCGTAGTTGTCGAGCGATCCCGCGATGTAGGTGAACGCCTCCTGCCGGAAGTCGGCGCCCGGATCCCCCGTCAACTTTTGCTGCTCGTCCGTGTAACCGAGCAGGTGGACGAACTCATGGACCGCCGCTTCGTAGCGCTGCTGTTTGAAGAGCGTCCACGCGTACTTGTACAGCGCCACGCCGTACAGCGGAGGCTTCTTGAACTGCATCGAGTGCAGGTACGCACTCGCCGCTCTATTGTAATCCCAAACCGCGAATGGTTCGTATTCGACCACCCCGCCCGCGAGGTCGAGCTGATCGAATTCCCAGTCGCCGATGCGCCACCAGATCTCGGCGACGTACTTTGGGTCCTGCCCAGCCAGCGAATGCGTTTGCTGAATCGCGATGCAACCCTGCGGGTAGGGATCGTCGAATGTCGTATCTGCTGATGGCCCCTTCTTGAGCGCATCCGGACTATTGTATTTGTTGCGCCAAGTCTTCCAATAGCCTTCGTCGTGGTCTTGCGGGAGCGGCTTGAGGGTGTCTATCTCGGCGTCCTTCGGGTCCGTCGCGACCGGATAGGGATACTGGTTGTGGCAGACCAGCGAACGCCACACCTGCTGCGCCTCGTCTGCGCGACGCGAGTCGTTGAGCGCGTGCCCTAGAAAATAGTAGATGCCCGCGAGCTCGGCATAGTTTGGAAATTCTCGGATGACACGCTTGTACAGAGCCACTGCCGGACGAAGTGTGACGGCCTGGTCCACGTTGGGGTCGTCGTCACTTCGTGCACGCTCTTCATACAGCGCCGCGAGGCGATACATCGCGTCCGGTGTCGCCTCGGGCTGCGCGTTAGGGCCGCTGTACTTGGCAACGAAGTCTTCGAGCCGCTTGATCGCGGTCTCCCGCGCCTTCTTCAGCTCGCCCTTTTCAATCCCGATTTCTCGGTCGAGTCCGCCGAGGATCGACCTCTTCTTTTCTTCGTAGTGCAGCGTGATGATCGTCGTGATCGTGTCTTTGTAATCGCCTGCTCCGCGCTCGAACGTCTCTGCTTCCTGGCGCATCGCTTTATAGGCGTCCAGCTGCTGAGGTGTCGGCGCGGACAGCGGGGGGGGCCGCGGTCGAAAGGTCGGGACCGGCCCGCCGAGCAACGGCGTCGCGCTCACGGACGCGTCCGGCAACGAAGCGGTAGCCCCGCCATCGGGACTCGCTGCGGCCCGGCTGCGGGGTGCGACGCCACCGTCCGCGACCCCCGTTCGAGCCTTCGCCGAGGGGCCGCCCGCATCGGCCGCCATCGTGGACGCAGGTCCAGCCGTCGCGTGTGGCTGGGCAGCGACCTTCGAGGCAACCATCCCCAAAAGGATGATTGCCACCGCGCCCAGCGCGCGTGGCGCATCCAACCACTTAGAAACTCGCCTCGCCATCGTCATCCTCGGTGACCCCCCGGCGGTCACTTGTTCGACTGCCCGGGCTCGACGCCGTCGTCTCTGACTTCTTTGAGCTCTTCGTCGAGAAGCTGCTCTTGCCGCGAGCGTTCGGACTGGAGACTGCGCACACGACCGACCTCTTCCTCGCGCACTTCCCACGCCTGCTCGGTAATGCCTACATCCGCGCGCAGAACAATCCCACGGAGCTTGTCGCGTACGATGCCAAAGTTGCGTTGCGCCACCTCACCCACCAGGCCGCGTGCCTCGTTGTCGAGCGAGCCGAGCTGCGTCTGAAAACTATCCACGTTCACCCGCTCGACTTCGATCTTGTGCTGAAGCTCGCCTGCCCGCGCGGCCACCTGCGATTCGAGCTGCTGAAGCGCGGCGATCAGCTGCGATTCGTATTGGTTCGCTTGCGAGAGAACCGGGCCCACCTGGATCGTGAACCGCTGCGCGCCGGCGCCGGCTGCGCCGCCTGAGGCGAGCTGCACCTCGCGTTCGAGTGTCTGGCGAAATTGAAGACGCGCCCCCGCGTCGTGCTGGTAGCGCGAGTCGCCGAGTCCAATCTGGGCGCGACCGAATTCGACCTGCCGGCGAAGCTCCTCGATTTCAGCAACGTCGAGCTTGAGGTTGTGTTCGTTCGCATCGAGCTCGGCCTGAAATCGCACCGTGCTGCTGGGATCGCGTACCACCCCGCGTGCGGGTCCCTCGCTCAACATCCGGCGGAGCCCATTGACCGTGGCGTTCAATGAATCGATCTCCATCGACCGCCTCGTCAGCTCCTGAGAAAGTCCATTCCACTGTGACTTTCCCTGCTGCTCGCGGGCGGCAAAGTCCGGTGCGCCCACCGGAAGGCCTTCGATCGCCGCCATAAGCGTCCGCCGTTGCTGTCGGACCTGGCCGATTTCGCCGCCCAGGTCGCCCGGCTCCTCTGCATCGACGGCATGAGCAAGCGTCAACCTCGCGCGCGAAATGCGGTTCACCAGCCCGAGCGCAGCTTGCTCGCCGGCCTCGAGCTCGGGGAATGCGCGCACGCGATTGGAGGCCCCGGTCAGCGCGGTGAGCTTGTCGATGAGCTGCTTCGACTGGCGGATCAGCGTCTTGCATTCGTTGACATCGTCGATGACCGCGAACGCCAAGGAACCGTCCTCGGCCTCGCGCGCCCACCGAATGGCGAGGGGTGGAATCTGATCGTCGCGCGCGAGGACATCGAACTGCTGTTCCGACAACTTTTCGTAGTAGGCGCTGACGTCCTTGGTGGAGCCCATGAAGGCGTCGACCTTCGCGCGCATCGGATCGTACTCCGCGCGGATGCTCTCGTAGAGCTGGAGCGCTCGCTCGAAGGCGCCGGCCCGAAGAAGAAGGTCCGCGCGCAGGAGCGTCGCGTTTGCGATGTTTGGACTCTGCGGATCGCTGACCATCAGCACTTCGAGCGCGCGCTCTGCCCGCTGCACATCCCCGAGACGAACATACACCCACGCGAGCTCGTAGAGCATCGTTTCGAATTCGGGGCTGTCGCGTACGACCTTCGCGTACGCTTGGCTCGCACGGGCATATTGCTCCATCTCGTAAAACAAGCGACCGACGGCCATCCAAGCAAGGTCGATTACGTGCTGATGTTCAGGAGTATCCGGCGGAAGCTCCGTGACCGCGCGAAACATTTCGATCGCCTGATTGTACTGCGTGCGCGTCTTGCCCTTCTCGCTTGGGGCCCCATCGGATCCTCCGGCAGGCGCAGAGACACCGCTGGGGGCTAACGCGGCGCCCCCTGCGATCTTCATCGCGATCAAGCCTTCGAAATAGCGCGCCTGGTGAGTGTATGCCGTGTGCGTCGCGACTTGCCCGAAGGCGCGCGCGGCGTCGTTCCACGCCCCCTGGCGATAGTATGCTTTGCCCTCCGCATAGAGGAGCGCAGCGTCGACCTGTGCGGGGGGAACCAGCTTGAACTTTTCGAAGATGGGACCAAGGGCCTCGGGCGGGTCGTTGACGCGGAGCACGACGTCGACCAAACGGGCGAGAGCCCGACCGAAGTAGACCTTGAATCGGGGGTCATCGCCGTGGTCGACCAGGGCGCGATAATCGCGCCGTGCAGCGAGATAATCGTGCGCGGCATAGTACGTCTCACCGCGTAACCAGAGGGCGTCCGGATAGCTCGGGGTGTTCGGGAACTCTTCGAGGATCTCGCTGAGGAGGACGATGGCCCGGGCGAAGTCGTTCGAGCGGTAGAGGAGCTCGCCATTCGCCACGCGCTGCTCCGGCGTCTGCCGCTCGCTCTTGGCCCGCTCGACCACCGACTGAACGCTCAACATCTCGTGGCTCACGCGCACGAGCTCGCTCTCGGCAGATCCCACGGGGTCGGCGGCGCGCGCCTGGCGTACAAACGACCCGACGAGAACCGCACCCCACGCGACCGCACGGAGCGACTCCAATTTCACTTCTTGGCTCCTGGCATCGACGCACTTCCCGGTGCGAGCGCCCCTGGGGCGGCCCCCGTCGCACCGACCCCGCCGACGAGAGGTTTCAGCGTCTCGTGCCATTCGATGGCCGGCCGTTGTTCGAGTGGAGTCGTGACGCCACCCTTCTCGAAGGCCGTCGCGATCACCTCCAGCGATTTGCCTTCCGCCGCCGTGAACGCGTGGCTCGACTTGACCTCGAACTTGTACCCACGAAGGTAAGAGAACACGCCGTAGCCGTTGCCCTGGAATGTAAGGGCCACCTGAATCATGTGGTCGCCGGGCGGAACGGACCCGGTGTAGATGGGGATCTCTTTCTGGTCCCCCAGCGCGCCGGAATCGTCTTGTTTGTTGTACTGCACTTGGTTGTCGATGACGAAGAGCGCGCGAACCAGAAGGAACGCGCTCGACATTTCGTCCTTGAATACGACCTCCGCGCGCGAACCGGCAGCACCACCTCCGAGTATCGTGTCACTCAAGAGCGCGAGACGCGTGTGGCTGCGCCGAATCTGGTCTTTCAGCTCGTCGA
The DNA here is from genome assembly GCA_030776305.1 of Myxococcota bacterium. Taxonomy (GTDB): domain Bacteria; phylum Myxococcota_A; class Polyangia; order Polyangiales; family Polyangiaceae; genus Palsa-1150. The sequence goes on along the minus strand of JALYHX010000648.1, from coordinate 5,091 downwards.
CTCGCTGCTCCAAATCCCGCAACCGTACGGCGTACGTGGCGCCGTTGACGGCGGGCTCGGCGGCCTTGCCGGTCATGTCGACGCTGACGGCGGCACCAGCGGCCGAGGGAGATGGAGACGTCTGCGGCGTCGCGGGAGGGCGCGCGTTTGCTGGAACCGCGGACGCTGCGGTCGAAGACCCTGCGGTCGCGGCACCCGCGGCACCCGCCGCGGAGGGTCGGCTAGACCCGCTGCCTGCCGCAGCACCCACGGTGGCTCCCTTCGGTTGCGCGTACGCGAGCGAGTACGCGAGCAGCGGCAGTGTCAGGATAAGGACCATCGTCAGTCGACGTCGCATACAAACTCCCCTTCGTTCGAAACCATGGGACGCGCCCCGGATTCACCGGGGGCAGGCCTACCGATATGTCGTACGTCGTCGAAACAGCAAGAACGGCGGCATCAGTGTATGTTCCTCGGCGCTCGATTGGCAACCGTCGCGGGTAAGGCCGGGCAAGGCGATCGATATGTTCGGTCTCGTTGAGGCGACCAGAGGGCAGCGTCGAGCTCACGCGCCAGGTCGTCCATCTTGGGCCGTCGTCGCTCCGCAGCGACCGGAGGACGCACCTGGGAGCGCCGGTCCCGCAACTGGAAATGCCGGGCCCAGATGAGCGAAGATCCATCGGCAAGACCGAACGTCGGATCCATGATGGATCCGATCCTGGAACGGCTTGGGAGCAAGCGTGTCATCCTTGCGCGCCAGCGCTACCGACGAAGAGCTGATGATCCGCTTCCAGCGCGGGGACCGAACGGGTCTTGCAGTGCTTGTCGGCAGGCACAAGACACCCCTTTACAATTTCGCGCTCCGTCAGATCGGCAGCGCACCGACGGCGGAGGAGGTCGTACAAGACGCGTTCGTCCGCGTCGTCCAGAGCGCGGCGCAGTTCAAGCACGAAGCGCGGTTTTCGACGTGGTTATATGCGATTGCTCGAAACCTTTGCATCGATCATTTGCGCAAGAGCGCATCGCGCCGCCATCCCTCACTCGACGAGCCCGAGCGCGCTCCGCATGGTGACGGCCTCAGCCTTGGCGAGCGCACGGCGGACGTCCACGCGAACGTCGAACGTGCCGTCGTCTCCGGCGAAATCCGCGAGCACGTACTCGCCGCCATCGACGATCTGCCCGCCGATCAACGGGAAGTCTTTCTGATGCGAGAGATGGCCCGCTTGCCTTTCAAAGAAATCGCCGAAATCGTCGGCGTGCCCGAGAACACGATCAAGAGCCGGATGAGGTACGCGCTCGAGCGCTTGCAGGCGGCGCTGAGCGGATTCGAGGAGTATGCACGCTCTCTGCGCTGAAGACCGGGCCGTATTTGCCCGGTGCGCTCGAAACCGAGGAAGATGGACTGCGAGAAGTTCGAATCCGCTCTGATCGACGAGCTTTACGGGGAGCTCGATGAACTGACGAGCGCCGCAGCAAAGCGGCACATCGCCGGATGTGCGCGATGCTCGGCGCGAATCGGTGGACTGCGAGCGGCGAGGCGCGTGGCGGCGGTACCGCTGGATGAACCGTCGAATGATCTCGAGGACCGAATCCTGCGCGCGACAGGGCGCGCATCGACGGCGTCCCCACGACGCCGCTGGGCGCATGTGCTCTCGATGGCTGGAAGCTGGGCGATGCGTCCACAGACAGCGATGGCCGCAGTATTCCTCGTGATGATTGGAACCAGCGTGCTCTTGCTTCGCGGTAAGTCGCCCCGGGCCCCGGCGAGTGCCGATGTGACCGTGACGGAGCACGGGACACCGGCCCCCGTGGCGCCGATTCCCAACCCTGCGCCACAGGTGGAGACAACTCGGCTCAAGCCGACGGCACCCACCGTCGCGGCCGAGACGAGGCCGGCGACATCGATCAAAGACGTCGTTTCACCTGGCGCCGCAGGCCCGACCCCTGGGCCCCGCGCGTATGCGGAAGCTCCTCCTCCCTCTTTGTTGCAGTCATCCGACGCTGATCAGCCAGACCGCTTGTTCAATGCGGCGCTCGCGGACTATCGCGCGGGGCGCTTCAGCCAGGCCGCGCGCGCGTTCGATGCGCTTGCGGCAACCGATCCCAACGCCCCTGAACTCTGGGCGGCCCGCGCCATCCGCGACGGCAACGGCTGCCGCGCCGCTGTCTCTCGCTTCGACAAGACGGCGAAACGCTACGGTCAAACGCCCCCAGGTTGGGACGCGCTTCTCGAAGGCGCTCTATGCTATCGAGCGATGGGTGAGCTCGGCACCGCTCGTGCGCGGTTGAACGCGCTTTTGGGCGTCGACTCGCACAAGGACCGCGCTCGTGCCGAGCTCGAACGCATCGACCAGTTACAAGAGGCGCAGGCGAGCAAGGAGCCCGGGGCCCTCAAAGGGGCCTCGAAGTCGCGAGCGGCCGCAGCAGCAACCTCGCCGCCGGCGTCTGCGCTACCCACGACACCCGCTCTGGGCGCTGGGGACGCGCCCGATTCGAACCGTTGACGCGCAACGGGTACGACCCGACGCACCGCGCGTTCTTGGCCAGGGCCCCAAAGAAAAGTGAGGGGACCTACGACGGCTCTCTCACGTACGCGATCGTTCGAACGATTTCGACCAGACGTTCGCGATCGTCGGGCTGCAAGTTCACGAAGCGCACGCCCATACCCGGGTTCGGGTTGTCACCGTTCGGCCTCAGGGCGTTGATCCACGCCACGTCCCCCTCGAGCTTGAACGGCTCATAGCCAGGCGGCGCGAACGACAACACGAGGCGGGTCCCGACGATGACAGGATCGAGCGTCTTCACGAAGATTCCCATCGCGCTGATATTGGCGATGGAGGCATAGAGGAACGTATCCTCCGCGATGCAGTCGACCGCCCATTCGACCTCATAACGGTCGTAACTTCGCCGGTCGTCGTTCCGTGGCTGGGGATCCGGGTCTTCCAGCGCTCCGTCCTTGGCAGGGCCCTTCGGGTCTTTGCTCATCGTCGCCATCGATCGCCCTCCCGCCGTTTCGCCCACTGCCGCCTTGCGTCTACTGGACGTGCAGCGGCCCCCCGTTGATGCGATTGTCGCCGTCGCTCGGTCCGCTTTTTACCTTGAGTCGCGTATCACCCACGAACAAGCCGAAGTAAATCTCGTACGTACCTGGAGTGAAGTTTGGTTCGAGCTTGAACTCGTGATCGTCGACGAGCAAGTCGTCGGGAAGCCATAGGGACATGGGGTATTTGCCGTTCATCGGCTTGTGGTCGCCATTGTGCCGGCGGTGGTATCCGTCGATGTGGATGAAGGCCTCCCACTCGCTCGTGATCGGTGCCAACGCGCGGTAGTACGTCTTCAGGTGGTACGCACGGCCAGGACTCACGGAATCGGTCGGCCGACCGCGTTCGTCGACCAGGTCGATCCCGATGACCTCGAGCTTGTCATCCATGTTCGCGTCGAGTTTTCGCTGCGGATGCGGCGGGGACGTGAGGACGATCGATGACAATGGATTCTCGTTCTTTTCGCGTGGCTCGAGGGTCGAAGTGGCGAGCAAGATCTGGCTGGACCGTGCGTCGAGCACCGGCAGGTTGGTCTTGGGCTCGGGCGCGTGCTCGCGCCACAGCTGGTTGAGCTTCGGCAGCTCCTCTGCCTTGAGCGCGAGGCACCGCCGCTGTCCGACCCCTCCTCCTGAAAGCCAGGTGTACGCACTCGCCGGGTCGCCGAGAATTTGCGGTTGGCCCCCCGCGTAGTAGGCCGATGTCCGGCCACCCACGCCGAGCAGTCCGAGGGTCGCGTCCGGACAGAGCCGGCGGTAACTCTCGAAGACTTCTTTCGGCGAAAGCTGGTTGGCCAGCGCCGGGTAGTAAAAGAAACAAAGGATGAACCCGACGACCGCCCCACCGAGCGCGAGACACGCGGCGCGGTGGCGAAGAAGATCGCCTGTGACTCCCATCACCAGAAAGAACGCGACGCCGGACGGCACCGCGAGCAATGCGGCCACATACGGCCGGAAGCCAGCGACGGACCAAATGGCGAACGTCATCGCAGGGATCGCCACCAGCATCAAAGGCGCGAGGACCAGCAGAGCAACCCACCAGTCGTACCGCGCGAGCTCGGACCTCTCACCGGTTGGGCGGAGCTTCGAGGTGAGCTCTTCAAACGGCTCGAAGCCGCGGGTCAATGACGCGACGGATACGGGCTTCGACCGCCCAAATGACCACAGCCACACGTCGCACGCGAAGAGCAACGCGAACACGGTCCCGAGTGGAACGAGCAAGATCACCCACCACGCATTGACTACGAGATCGCGGATCGTCGACGACATCTGCGGCATCCATTGGGCATGCGTCCTCGAACCGATCCACACGATCAGACCGGCAAGCACGGCACCCGCGGCCGCGGCGAAATACACCAGCGCGAGTGCCCCGTCGTAAGCGTCGCGCAGCCCTCGCAAGACGCTGGCGTAGCTCGCCGGATCGAATGGATCGCGCTTCCCATCGCGCTCCGCCCACGTAAGAAAGGCGCATAAGGCGAAGCCGCCGAGGACCACCCACCAGAGGTTGAGCGCCGTGTTCTTGAAGCTCTCGGGGAAGGTCGCACCCGTGATGGCGAAGGCCTGGTAGGCCTTCTCCGGAAGCTCGTGAAAGTCATGGTGCAGCACGGCGGCGATGATCAACGTGCCCATTCCGACGACGATCGACGCGTGGGCCCCCCGCTCGAAGTCACGGATGGCAATCGCACAGGCAACCGCGCACAGCGCGGGGCCGCTGAACGCGACGAGATCGATACGCGCCGCGAGGTAACCATGGGCCACGAGCGCCGTTACCGATCCGAGGAGCACGGCGAGTCGCGCGAGGCTTTCGCGCTCCGCGAGCGCCCCGATCCGTCCCTGCGGTGGGAGCAGCAGGCGGCCGAACGCGAACGGCAAGAAGGCGCTCCATGGAGCCAGCGCGTGGCCGATCGCGCCGATGTAGAAATCGAAGGTTGGGTACTTTGGCTGCGGGTGGAACAGCGCGCCGACCCACAGATTTAAGTCTTTGGTATCCGGAGCAGCGATCGCTCGGGCTGCCATCGCAGCGACCACGACGCCTGCGACCAGCGAGACTGCCCCCACCACGTCCCCGCCTGGGT
>JALYHX010000647.1 GCA_030776305.1 Myxococcota bacterium | reverse complement strand
GGTGCTCGGCGCAGTTTCGACGAAACCCACGGCCCTGCTTCGTGTGCCACGAAAAGTCGGACAAGGACCTGTCGAGATGCATGTGACGCGTGCCAAAGGCGCGGCGGCCCCCCCACCGGCGCTTCCGACCCAGCGGGGGCACCAGGAACCACAAAGCGTGGGCAGGGTCGAAACGTTCTTGCACCCGTCCGGTCGCGGGAGATATGTGTCTAGCCCTTACGAATTGGGATCAAAGGAGAACGACGGTGAAAGATCTCGTGCGCTATCTCTTGGAGAACATGTACCTGGACTTCCAGGGCGAAATCTCCCTGGAGACCGTCCGCCAGTTTCTCCGCAACGACGACAGCCGCGAGGCGCGTCAGCTTCTCCAGAAGCTCATCGAGGACAAAGGCGTGGACGAGCTGTTGCTGACCCTCGCCGATGTCCTGAAGGACAACCTCCGTTCGGGGATCAGCGACGAAGTGGTGCGCGAGCAGCTCGCACTTTACTCGGAGAGCTGAAAGTCGCCGCTGTCCTCGTTGGGGCCTGCGCGGCGGCGTGCGACCAAGGGGTACAGCACGACCAGCCACGGGGGCCGGGTAGCTTGCTCCAACTCGTGGCGCAAAACGTGTCGCCGAGCCTTCCCGGCTTTTCCGGCGCGACGCTGCGCGAGAGCAGTCGCATCGAGCTCGCATTCGATCGCTACCTCGTGCCCTTCACCGTAACGCGGCAGTCCTTTCAGCTGCACGACTTGCGTGGCGTCGCCCAGACTCCGAGTATCGCCTACGACCCGGTCGCGCGCATCGTCGCGATCACCCCGACCGCCCCCCTTCAGGCCGACCAGACCTACGCGATCAGCATCGATCCGACGGGGCTTCGCGCGGTCGATGGCGCCACGCTCGATCCAAAATACAAGACGATCGAGTTCTCGGTCATCGCGGACGACGCCGGACCACCGCAACCCGCTGCTCCAGTGATCGACTTTTGCAACGATATCCTTCCGATTTTTACGGCGAAATGCGGCAGCTCGTCGTGCCACGGAGGAGCAGGACCCACCGCGACCAATCCCGGTCCCGCCGCGGGGCTCTGGCTGACATCGCCGGCAGCGATCGCGGCGACCGCCTTGGGTCGTGTGGCGCAAGGAGCAAACACCGGGCCGCGCGCGGTTCCGCGGGCGCCGGAAGGGCTGTTTGGCGTCGACATGCCGATCATCGACCCAGGCAGTGCGCCAGCGGGTGGAAACCCGGGGAATAGCTGGCTCGTGTACAAGCTGCTCCTCGCAGTGCCTCCGGCACAGGCAGGACAAACCGTTCTGTGCGATGGCGGCAGCGCCTCGCCCACGGACGTGAGCGGATTGCACGTCGTCGTGCAGCCAGCATTCGCCGACCCAGCCCACGACACGGCGCGCGCGGGTCTGTCCGACCAGGTGCTCGGGCGCGAAATGCCTTACCCCGCGGACCCCAGCGCTCCCCTGGAAGACGCCGGCGCGCCATTGACGATCGCTGAGCTCGAGCGCGTCAGTCGATGGATCGCGCAACCGCAGAACAGCGGGGGCCTCGTGCCGCCGACGTGCTGCACGCCATGATGGCTCTGCGCCACATCCAAAGTCATCCCACGACGCGGTTGCGGCCGGCCTGCTTCGCCTCGTAAAGCCGCTCGTCGGCGCGCTTGTAGAGGTCCTCGCCGGTGGCCTCGTCCTTGCCCAGGGTGGCCACGCCGAGGCTCACCGTACAGGCCACCAGTTCCTGCTCGTACTTGAGGGGCGTCTTCTCGACGATGCGGCGTATCTTCTCGGCTGTCGTCCGGGCGCCGTCGAGTCCGACCTCCGGAAGCAGGACGCCGAACTCCTCGCCTCCCGTGCGAGCAAACACGTCCTCGCGCCGGAGCCGAGCTTTCACCGCGGTTGCGATCTGACGCAGGAGATTGTCGCCGGTGAGGTGCCCGTACGTATCGTTCACGCGCTTGAATAGGTCGATATCGAAGCAGATGAGGCTCAGCGCTCGCGCATAGCGCCGCGACCGGTTGAACTCGCGATCGAGCGCCTCGTTGAAATAGCGGCGGTTGAAGACCTGCGTGAGCGCATCGATGGTCATCAGCCGATAGATTTCTTCGTGGTAGTGAACCTCGACGTTCGCGCCCGTCATGAATTTGAGGATCGACCTGCCGACTCGCACCTGGTCGCCGTCGCTTAGGCGCTCCTGGCGTACCGCCACGTCATTGACGAACGTCCCGTTGGTCGAATTCAGATCTTGAACGAGGTGTTCCGTGCCGTCCGACGTGATGCGGGCGTGGTGCCGGCTGACGCTCTCCTGATCCAAGAAGAGATCGTTCTTGGAGGACCGACCGATTTCGAACGGCGCCGCGCCAAGTTGCATCCTCTTTCCCAGCTCAGGCCCGTAGATGACCACGAGGCATGCAGAGCCCGGGCGTGACGGCAGGATGACCCCCGAGGGCACCTCGGTGACTCGCGTGATGCTCGCTCTGTCGGAGTCGCGCTGTGGCACTACCGATCTCATGCTACACGAGCGCCCAAAGAAGAGGCGAATTGCAACGGTACCCCGGTCGTCCCCCGAGGCGGGACTTGGACGTTGCTTACGATTGCGGCGCGCAGAAAAAGACCTGCGAATCGTCTAAAGCGATACCTCTCGCAGCGTTATCTTGGCTGGGTCCGCGATGCCGACCCCTAGATCCGCCGCGGCTCGGATGTAGGCGGGTGGGCGACCCTCGTCAGTCAGCGATTTGAGGCCAAACTTCGCGCGCGCCTGCTCGACGAGATCCCATCCGATCGCATCGACCGCGACGGGGTCCGTCGAAACGTACACGGACTCGTGCGGGACGACGTACTCGGGGTGTTTGTAAAGTGGCCCTCCGTGCGCCATCAGCTTGAAGCCGTCGATCACGCAAAGTCTCAGGCGACTGCGAAGGATGTCCTGCGCCGACAGGATGGCGATTTGCGGGCTGGCGTGATGGTCGTGAAAGTCTTGAGGGTTGACGCTGCATCCGTGCGTCATGTTCTTCAGCGCACCGGTGTACCCGCAAATGGAATGGTCTTTGATGAGCGCGAAGTTGATCAGCGCCGTCGACTCGGTCAGGGCGCGGACGAACTTCGTGTGGCGCTGGGTGCCGGGGATGTCCCGCCAGTCCATCGTTGCATCCTTGTTCGTGTGCCACACGACGCTCACGCCGGCAGGTACGCTCCTCGACGAAATGCGCGTTCCATTCATGAAGCCGGGATACTGCTCGAGGAGCGTGATGTTCGTGGGCGCAACCCCGGACGCGATCATGGCGTCGACGAACGGAAGCACGAGTTCCTTGTTCGTCGCCATGTTCTGGAGAGCGATCCCGTTGACCTTGACGCACACCTTGTCGTCGGGATGAACGAAGAGCTTCGTGGCCTCGACGAGGTCATTCTTGCCCGTGAGCTCCTGCATCGCTCGCCGGAGCATCTGCTTGGCGTCATCTACCTTCGGGAAGATCCCGTTGGCCTCGAGACACCCGCTCTTTTTGACTCTCACGACGAGGCCTGGAGCGGCCAGCGGCAAAAAGCCTACCGGAGGCTGAGCGGCGAGCTCGGTGGTTCTTGCGGACACCACTCGGGACGGCAAGAGCGTTGCCGCCGCAGCGACGGCAGCGGCACTGCCGAGAAAGACGCGGCGTGAATGAACAGCCTCGGCGCGGACGGCGTCGCTGTCCCTCTCGATGCGCTCGACGACGAGGTTCTCTGCACGCGAGAGCTCGGATACCATGACCACCTCCGACACCCCTTGGACTACCACGCCGCGGCCCGGCAGGCCAAGCCGGCGTAACTGCGCCACCGTCGGCTGACGCGGGACAGGGCCAGCTCCGTCCAGGACACGGGGCAATCGCGCGTTACGCCGGTGCTTCGAGGCGTCGTGTGCGGCACGCATGTCGCAATTGCCGCTCGGACGCGCGCCGCCAGGCGCGACACGATGGCGCGTCTCGGACTTATCGGGCGTCGCCAAGACCTGGAGAGGACCATGGACGATCAAACGAGCAAAACGATGAAGTCAGTGTGGACGGTGGTCGAGCGCGGTCAAGGCAAGTCCTACTGGACGCGAGTCGGCATCGGGTTCGTCAACCGGGATGGATCGATCAACCTGCGGCTCGACGCCATTCCGATCAACGGCACGCTT
>JALYHX010000646.1 GCA_030776305.1 Myxococcota bacterium | reverse complement strand
AGTGATGATGCAATCGAGGTTTGGAAACGTGGGTGCAACGATGCGTGCGAGGATGCTCGGAACGGTGTCCCATCCGACGCCGCCGTCGACGGGCGACGGCGAAGCGGTGTCCGGAGTCGAGCCATCGGATGGGCCGCCCGTGTCCGGCATGCCCGTCACGATGGAGCCGTCACTGTTTCCCGTTACAGGAAAGCCACCATCACCCACGCCGACCGCCCCGTCGTCAGCGCCGTTCGCGGGCGCATTCCCATCGGCCCCGCTCGTCGCCATTGGCGAGCCATCGCTTGGCACGGACGGAGGCGAGCCCCCCCCGGAATCGACGTTACTGGCATCGCCGGTCGACGAGGATCCCGTGCCGCAAGCGGCGAGAGCTAGAAAGAATGCCCAACGAAATGAGGTTGCGCTCATGAGACATTGCCGGAGAGATGTAGAGCTGCTGCGAAGCGCGAAACCGCGGCGCGAATGTCCGTAAGTAGGTACCGCCCAGGCACGGGAGGTCAAGCGGTTTTGACGCCAACGCAATTGTCCAAAAGGTCGTGATTTGCAATCATTTCTCGGTCATGGCAGCGCGCGACGCGGCGAGGTGCGAGCGTCCGTTCTCGACGCACGCAGCAGCCGCAGTCTGGAGCCAATGCGACTGATCGGCTGATGCTTCCGTACGGTCTCAGGTGTATCGACGGGGTATCCAAATAGCCCCGAGGCGCATCCACGGGTTGGGGGGCCTCGAAAAGGGCAAGGCCGCGTCTGGGCGATGAACAAGGCTCGGCGAAAGAGCGCCCGGTCCTCATCCTGATTGCGCAACCAGTGTGAGGCCTCCGGCTTCGCGATTCCAAAGAGCGGATGCGTGGGTCCAGGCTGAGTCCGCTCGGCGTGGTGGGTCTCCGGCCGCGTTCGGCAGTTGATGGATTGGCGGAGGATTTCTTTGAATACGCCGCCTTTTCGTCGCGCCGCCTTTCGAATAGAAGTACCTTCGCTAATCGTGCTCCGCCATCGAGTGGAAAGCACCGAAGGAGAATGCCCAATGGCGCTCAAGGTCACGATATTCGGCATGCTCATGGCTCTTGCGGTCGCGCCCGGTTGCGTCCCGTCGCATGTCATTGGGCCGTTGCGCCATGAACGGGAGGAGCGCGAGAGGCTCGTCGTGCGTTCGCGCGCTTCAGGGGTATCGCTCGATCTCTTGAACACGGTCGTTCCACCGCTGACCCCTGAAGAAGAAGGGGTCATGGACGAACAAACCGACTCTTGTCGAACGTCCTACTTGTGGAAAAACGGTCTGACGTGGACGGGCGGGGGTTTCGTGGCCGTCGCGGCTGGTTCGACCATTGTCGGCGCGGTGGCCACGGGAAACAGCGACACGAGCAGCAAGATCGTTTTCGGCGTGAGCGCGGGCACGCTCGCCGCGCTCGGCAGCATCCTTCAGGTCATTGCGGGTATCATTCAGGTAAACTTCTCCGACCGGGGATGCGTGGTGAAGTGACGATTGGTGCGGGCACATCGACCACGCGACCGCGTGCAAGGAGCATCTTCGCGCTGGCAGCCGCGTTGGCGACAGTCGGCTGTGCGGGCAAAGGGGTCAAGCTCGTCATGGGAGGCGATTCGCACGAGCTGCGAAAGCGACCGCAGGGAAGCGAGCCGAATTCGCCTGGGCATCCGGCGATCCTCGTTTTGGCGTTCGATGGCGTGGACCGCGCTCTCCTCTACGAAACACTCCACCGTGGAGACATGCCCGGCTTGGCGGGGCTGCTGGGCGGCGTCCAAGGAAGCGAGTTCCCGCACGCTTACTTCGATCCCGCGCTTCTCTCGACGCTACCTTCGACGACGATGGCCGCATGGGTAACCGCGTTCACTGGCGTGGGACCAGCACATCACGGCGTCACCGGGAACGAGTTTTTCATCCGCGAAGAGCGGCGCCTCGCCGCACCCGCCCCGGCCACGTTCAACGATCATGATCCGGTGATCTCGATCTACACGGACCAGTACCTCAACAGGTTGTGCGTCGCGCCGAGCGTATACGAACGCATGCGCCTGGAAGACCCGAACGTTCTCGTCTGGGTCGCGATGCAGCAGTTTTATGCGGGGGCTGATCGACTGCTCTTGACCAAACCGACGGTCGTCGTCGAAGCCTTTCAATCCTTTGTCGAAGAAGCGGTCACGAAGCTCGCAACACAAAAAGAAACCCGGGCCGTTTACCAGAAGCTCGACGAGCAGATCATGGATGTCGTGGTTGGGGCGCTCGACGCAGGCCCCATCCCCGACGTGCTGACCGTCTATCTCTCTGGGACCGATCTCTACGCGCATGTCGCGGCCGAGGGTCCGGACGCCGCGCGCCGCCGATACTTGCGTGAGGTCGTGGATCCGCAAATGCAGCGCCTGGCGGAAAAGTTGCGCGCGCGGCGGGCGCTGGATGGTCGCTATGTCGTCGTGACGTCTGACCACGGCCATACCGAGGTGTTGCATGACGAAGTACACGCCCTGACGACGAAGGACGAACACACGCCGCCCGCGCTGCTCCGAAAAGCGGGCTTCCGCTTGCGTCCGTTCAAGCTCGACGTCGCCAAGGATGACGACTTCCAGGCCGTGCTCACGTACCAGGGCGCGATGGCGTACATCTACGTTGCCGATCGATCCACCTGCACGAACGCGAAGACCATTTGCGACTGGGTGCGACCGCCACGCTACGAGGAAGACGTGCTGCCGGTCGCCGACGCGTTCTACAGGAACAACGAGGATGGATCGCTGGTTCCCGAGCTCAAGGGGACCCTCGACATGATACTCACGCGTCGTCCACGGCCGTTCGCAGAAGAGGCCCTCCCTTTCCAAGTCTATGTGGGAGGTGGCAACGTCGTGCCGATAGAGAAATATCTCGCCGAGAACCCTCACCCCACCTACGTCGACGTCCCATCAAGACTGCGCGAACTCGGCGTGGGCCCACATGGCGAGCGCGCGGGCGACGTCATCCTGCTCGCGCACGACGGTGACCGCGACGCGCCCGCTCAACGCTATTACTTCGCTGAGCCGTATCATTCGTGGCATGGCAGCCCCTCACGCAAGGACTCCGAGATTCCGCTGATTGTGGCGCGCGCGGGCGATTCGACTGAAGCCATTCGCCGCGTCGTCGATCGCGCCCTGGGCGAACATCCACATCAACAGAAGATCACGGACCTGCTGCTCTCGCTGCGCCGGCTGCCGCGCTCGCCTTGATCGGGTGACGAGCCGCGCATTGCGTCCGTATGCTGCTGAGGGCATCGTCGCGACGCAGTGTCGAATGGCAGCGTCGGCCCTGTTCGCCGTGGGTTCGTTCCCTGCGTGTTTGGTCCGAGCCGTCTGTGCTACCCATTCGAGTCCAACCGACATGGACCGCGACACAGACCATCGCTCGGCAGACATCGAGGGCGTCCGGATGCACTGGGTCGATCTCGGCGACCGCGATGACCGGCCGCCACTCCTGCTACTGCACGGGCTGAACGACTGCCATCTCACCTGGCGAGACCTGGCCCCCGCGCTCGCGTGCGACCGGCGTGTGCTCGTGCCCGACCTTCCCGGTCACGGCCTGTCCGGCCGGCCCGACGCGAGCTACGAGCTTCAGTGGTACGCGCGCATCATGGCCCGATGGTTGGAGACACTCGGTGTCGACGCAGTCGACGTCGTCGGACACTCGTTCGGCGGCGGCGTTGCGCAGGTCATGCTGCTCGAGTGTCCCCATCGCATTCGACGGCTCGTGCTTCTGTCGTCGGGCGGGCTCGGTCGGGAGATCGCGATGTCGCTTCGTCTCGCATCGATCCCGCGCGTCGTCGAGCGATTTGGCCAGCCGTTCATGGGACCGGGCACGAGGCTCGCCATCAGGGCAACTGGTGATGTGCTCTCGAAGGAACAAATCGCAAGCCTCAGCGCAATGAACGCGCAGAGCGGATCCGCACGTGCTTTCGCGCGCACTGTGAAAGACATCATCGACTGGCGAGGCCAGCGACACAGCTTTTTCCGCCGCGCCAGTGAAGTCGCCCAGCTGCCCCCCATTGCAGTCTTCTGGGGCGCGCGTGATGCGATCATTCCGGCGGCGCATGCTCGGGCCTTCGCAGACCAGGTCGAGGGCATCCGGCTCGTCATCTTTCAAGGTGCGGGCCACTACCCGCATCACACGCAGCCGGACGCTTTCGTCGCCGCGCTCCGTGACTTTCTCGACGATCCCTCCGCGCCGCAAGCCCGTTTTCGAGGAATACGCGCCGGCAAGTCACGGGCGAACGTCGTCTCCGCCTTGTTGGAAGCCTCCTGCGCGCGAGGTTTCTGGCATAGGCGCCCCAATAGCCGTTTCGATCGATCGTCGGCCACTACGCCTTCGGACTCGGCTCCGGAGAAGATGGTGTAGGAACGTTCAAGGGCAGTGTGAAGAAGAACGCGCTTCCCTTTCCCACCGTGCTCTCGGCCCAGATGGATCCCCCATGCGCCTCCACGATGCCCTTGCTGATGTACAGGCCCAGCCCCGTTCCGCTCGACGCAGTCTGGTGTGCCTGCCAATACCGCTCAAACACGTGGGTCAGTTGGTCCGCTGCGATCCCCGATCCAGTGTCCAAAATCTTGATCAGCGCACTCGCCGGCGTTTGCTCCGCGCTGATACGAATCGAGCCTCCCGGCGAAGTGAACTTGATGGCATTGCCCACCAGGTTCAGGAGGACTCGAAGGACGCGCGCCCGATCGCAACGAAGCTGAAAGTCATGAGCGGACACGTCGACGTCGATGCACAGCGATTTGCCTTCGGCGCTGGGCCTCAGGATCTCCAGCATCTCCCCGATCATGAACCCGAGGCCAACCGGCTGCACGTCGAGCGACAGGTGTCCGGCATCGATGCTCGACATGTCGAGGAGGTCCCGGATCAAACGGTCCATACGCTCCGCAGTCCGCCTGATGAGCTTGATCTTTGTTTGGTCGTCGATCCTCCCGCCGTCCCCGGAAGGCGCTCGTAGCAGCAATTGAGTGACGGCGAGGATCGCGCTCAAGGGGTTTCTCAGGTCGTGCGAGACAATAGCGAGGACCTCCTCTCGTTGCTCCACCGCCTTCTCCGTTTGTTCATGAAGCCGCGCGTTGTCCATCGCCATCGCGGTTCGGCGAGCGACTTCGATGGCGAGAGCAAGATCCGCAGGTCCATAGCGTCGTCCGGATCCTGCGGTGCCGAACGACAAAACGCCCCGCGTTCGGCCTCGCGCCAGGAGGGGCACCGAGATCACGGACAGAAGACGAAGCGCGCGCATGACTTCGAGGTGGTCTGGTTCCTGCCCGCTGACATATGCGGCATCGATGTCCGGAATGAGAATCGGCTTCCCCGTAT
>JALYHX010000645.1 GCA_030776305.1 Myxococcota bacterium | reverse complement strand
GGCTCGGGTGGCTCAGTCGTCTCCACGGGGTCGAGCTCGGGTGGTGCCAATGGCACTGGGAGTTCCGGCGGATCGGGAAGCTCCAGTGGCTCAGGCAGCTCAGGCAGCTCCGGCGGATCGGGAAGCTCCAGTGGTTCAGGCAGTTCCGGCGGATCGGGAAGCTCGAGCGGCGTCAGCGCAGGCCAGTCGGACGGCGGCGCCGATGGGGGAGGGGGGGCTTCGTTTTCCCAGGTCTATTCCATCATGCAATCGCGTTGCCTTCCCTGCCACGCGAACGGCGCCGGCTTCATGACGGGCCACCTGGACATGTCGTCGAAAGCCACGGCGTACTCGAACCTGGTCGGAGTCAAGGCCGCAGGAACTGCGTGCGCCAATACGGGCGAGACGCGAGTCGTTGCCGGGAGTCCGACGACGAGTCTCATGTACCAGATGCTCAACCCGGCGCCGCCGTGTGGAATGCAGATGCCACGCACCGGTGGGCCACTTACCGCGCCGCAGATCGCTCAAGTTTCGTCATGGATCGCCTCCGGCGCGCCAAACAACTGAGACACTTCGTTCCGCGACTCCTTGGTGCATCGACGACCGAGCCAAGATCGGCGGCGGCGCGGGAAGGTGCCGTCGCCGCGCTCGCTCTCCTTTCGATGCGTCAACGTAGTCTCGCCGATTTTTCCCGGTATTTGCCGGCATCTGCGTGGAAGTCGCGCGTAAAACTCGAACTGTGGCGAATCTCTCCACTGTCGGGCGCGCTTCAGCGCTTGTTGCCGCCGCGAGAAGGGATCGATTGCGGTTTAGCTCGCGAATGACGAGAGCACCCGAGACCGGGGGGAGACCATGGCCGCGGTCCCGTGCGTTGTGCTTTGCGATTGAGATCGTATTCGTTTGGCGGATGCTTCTACGGCGTGAGCAGCGAGGTCGAGCACGCGCGCGCCCCGAGGCCAAGCCCCAGCGGGGCCCGAATGACCCTCAGTTCGGGGTGGCGATTGTCGCTCGACCGTCCAGTCCCGCGTCGCCGGTCGTCCCCGATAGGGGCGCCATGTCGAAGTCCGAGGACGCGGTCCTACCGCCGCAGCCGAGCACGAAGAAGGCCGTCACAGCGGCTCGGGCGCCGCCCTTCGATGCCGCTTCTGTTTGGTAGCTCTCGCCGCTGCTGGTTGATGTGCTCGATCCCGAGCAAGAACCCGACGCGGCCACAACGGGGTTGGCCCATGGACCACCGTATTCGGGTTTCGTGCGTAGCCGTTGCGAATTGCAGATACGCGCCCCACCGACGCTCGCCCCGGCCCATGATTCCCGTCCGCTCGTGAACGCGTTCTCTCGCTACGTGGCACGGTTGCTCATTGC
The DNA here is from genome assembly GCA_030776305.1 of Myxococcota bacterium. Classification (GTDB taxonomy): domain Bacteria; phylum Myxococcota_A; class Polyangia; order Polyangiales; family Polyangiaceae; genus Palsa-1150. The sequence continues at coordinate 10,280 of JALYHX010000645.1, read as the reverse complement.
AAACACGATCGTGGCGAAACGGCGCTGGCCTCCATCGGCGATATACTGGCATTCGCGGCCTCTATACGGAGTACGTCACTGGCACGGACGCTGCACTACCGCGCTGACAAGCGCACGGGGTCGCAGCATCTGCGGTGCATCCCCTTGTTGCGTACGCAAGAGGAGATGACCATGAACGAGAAACCAACCGCGACGCCGGCGACTGGCGGAGCGCAAAACGCAAACGACCAAGCGGCGCTCGCGCTCAAGTCGAATTTGATCGAGGGCGCGCACGACGTGACCGACGATATTAAGCACCTGGCGGGGGACGTCGCCGGCCAGGCAAAGAAGACCGCGGAGTCCAGCCTTTCCGCTGGAAAGAAGCGCGCAAGCGAGGGTTTGGGGAGCGTAGCAAACGCCATTCGCAAGACGAGCGAGCATCTCCATGCCGACGATCAGGGTGCGTTGCCGGAATACCTCGACCGTGCGGCGCACCAGGTCGATGTGGCCTCCGATTATCTAAATCGACGTACGGTGGGTCAGCTTATCGGTGACGTTGAGGGTTTCGCCCGCCGTGAACCGGCGCTGTTCCTCGGCGGCGCGTTCGTGGCGGGCCTCGTGGGCGGGCGCTTCCTCAAGAGCTCGCGGCCCGCGCGCTCCGATATGGGCGCGAGCAGCATGGGCCAAAATGGCGCGGTAGGGGAGCATCAGCACGCGCAGTTTCGCGCGGGCAGCGCGGGCCAAGGTCAAAGAGCAGAGGACCAGCCGGGCCGGTCAATGGGCCGCGCGGGGAACGGTGAATGGCCACTGGGGAGGAGCGTCGCGAACGCCGGTCCGTCGCAAAAGGGTCCGTCGGAGCCCTCTCCGAACGATGAATCCTCGAAGTCCAAGTGGTCAGCGACGGGGGGATCGACCAAGACTCCGGGAGCCACCTGATGATGGTGGCAAAGAGCGACCCTTCTGTGGGGGAGCTGTTGGGAGCACTCGCCCGGGATACCGGGGTGCTCGTCCGGCAGGAAGTCCAGCTCGCCTCGAACGAGATGACGCAGAAGATTGCGACCGCGGCGCGGTCCGTCGGGCTGATCGCCGCGGGAGGCGCGCTCGTTCACGCGGGCCTTCTCGCGCTGATAGGTGCCCTCTGCGTCGGGCTTGTGACCATGATGATGATCCCCGTGTGGTTGTCGGCGCTCGTCGTCGGGCTGGCAATTGCCGGGATCGGTTACGCGCTCGTCCAAATGGGGCTCAATTCTCTCAAACGTCTGAATCCCGTACCGCAGCAAACGGTCAGGACACTCAAGGACGACGCAGTGGGGGCGAAGGAGCAACTCCGATGACCGAGAGCGAAAAACAATACACCGGCGCGCTCGCGAACAGCGATACGAGCACGGAACGGCTGCGGGAGGGCATCGAGCAGACGCGAGCAGGCATGTCGGCTACGATCAACGCGCTCGAAGGGAAGCTGAGGCCGGAGGACCTCAAAGAAAAGATTGGGGTCGAGCTCCAGCACGTCGAGGACAAAGTCCGCGAGGTGGTGCGCGAGCACCTGACCGAGGCCAAGACCATCGTCAAGGACGGGCTCAGCGAGGCGAAGAATCTGCTTCGGGTCGAGATGGACGAGGCGGAGAGCAAGATCAAGAAGGGACTCGCCGAGGCGCGCGACACGCTCAAGAGCGATCTTCGCGAAGAGCTCACGAGCGTGGAATCGAAGCTCAAGACGGGCCTCGCAGAGGCGCGTGACACCGTCAAGACCGATCTTCAAGAAGCCGTTGCGGGTGCGAAGCGATCGATTCGCGGCGCGACCCTCGGGAGGGTCGAAAAACTAGCCACTGACATAGGAGATGCCATGACCGACACACGCGACACATTGATCGAAACGATTCGCCAGAACCCTCTGCCGGCCGCGCTCGCCGGGCTGGGCGTTGCATGGCTTCTCATGAACCGCAGCAAGTCGGCCGCATCGCGGCGCTCATCGTCCCAAGGTTTGGACCAGTCGGGTGGGATTCGGTACGCGAGCGAACGCGGCGGTCCTGTCGACCTCTCGGGCGGCCTCCAGCACACCTTGCGAGACGCGCCGGCCGCGGGGGGCCATGGCGTAACCGATGTCGGCTTGGCGCTGGGCAACGCCGTGCACCGAATAGCGGATACTGCCAGCGGTCTGATGCACGACGCTTCCGGTGTTGCGACCGGTGCGATGCGCAATGCGTCCGCGGCGACCGGAGCGGCCGTTCATGATGCATCGGATTTCGTCGGCCGCGTAGCCACGCAGACCGCCAGCGCCGCCAGCTCTCTCGTTCACGGAGCGGGGGACGCAGCGACTTCCGTCGCGGGTGGTGCGCGCAACCAAGCTCGCCGCGTCGAGCAAGGCCTTCAAAAGACGCTCCAAGAGACGCCGATGGCACTCGGTGCCGTCGCGCTGATTGCGGGCGCGGCTGTTGGCTTCTCGCTGCCCCGCACCCACGGTGAGGACGCGCTCATGGGCGACGCGCGCGATCAAGTCATGCGTCGTGTGGGAAGCGCGACGCACGACGCCGCGCATGCCGTGGGTCAACTCACCGAGAAGACCGCTGACGCTGCGAAGCACTTCCTCGACGAGGAGTCGAAGGCGTCATCGAGCGCCACCCGGACCCGATAGGCAGGCCTTGCACCGAGCGCCTGCGCTCAAGCGGGCAGGCGTTCGCGTGCATTTCGAAGGCACGGCTCGACCCTTGCCATACCCTTGCAATGGAAACGCGATCAACAATGGCCCCCAAATCCAACAAATCGAAATCCGCGGTCACCGCGCTCCTTGTCGCACAACACAAGAAGGTCAAGGCGATCTTCGCACGACTCGAACGTGGGCGACCGCCGCTAGAGCCTTTGCTCGAGGAGCTCGCGAACAACCTCGCCGCGCACATGGCGATTGAGCAGGAGCTTTACTATCCCGCCGTGAAGAAGATTGACGAGGATCTGGTCCTTGAGAGTTATGAAGAACACTCGCTCGCCGAGCTCGGCCTCAAACGTCTTCTGGCTACAGCCACGAATGACGACTCGTTCGAGGCGAGGGTCACGGCGGTCAAGGAGCTCATCGAGCACCACGTCGAGGAGGAGGAGGAGGACCTCTTTCCGAAGGTCGACAAGAAGCTCAGCCCAGACACCCTCGCGACGCTCGGGAAGCAAATGAAGACTCGGTTCGCCGAGGTGCTCGCGGCCGGATTCAAAGCGTCGGTGCCGGCCGGCTTCGGCAAAACCTCGGCCGACACTTCGCAGAAGTGACCCGCCGCCGTTGGCGCGAGACTGTGCCGCCTCCCTGCGTGGGGCATCGATGAGAGCCCTACGCTTCGCACTGCCGGGCGGCAGCTTGAACGCTGTCGACGAACGCAATCGCATTCGTCAACAGCCGCATTGGCAAGAATGCTCCAAACGTCGCCGTCGTCGAGACATCCAAGACCTTCCGCAAACTGCGCGCTGATGTCGGTATGCCCAAAGCTCGTCGTAGTAGCGTGGGCATAATTGGCTCTCCGGCGTCTACGCTCCAAAATTCGGCGTAGGCAGTGCCGAGCTACGCCGGCGCGGTTGCTCGTGCCGGACTACCTCACGGGCAGACTGCCGCTGACTGAACGGGCGGACGTAGTACGTTTGTACCATATGCAGCGCGGCGACGGGAATGTCGCGCACGACAATCGAGCCGGGAGAGCGGTCGTTCGATCATGCGATTTGTTTACACAGTATTCGCTTGCGAGATTTATATGGTTGACGACAATCACAAAATGGCCTACTGAAGCATCAAGACGAGGACAAGAAGAATAGCTCATGCATATGCCTACTGCGGCGTGCGTCGCCGCGGCAGCACCAACCGCGTTGGTCAATGCGAATGCGGACTGCCACGCAGCTCCTCATTCGGCCAACACCGTTTACGGCATTGCGGACAAAGGCTAGGTTGCTTCGCCGCCCACCGGCGATGCCGTCGGTCCGCTGCGCACAAGGAAACGCGGTTTCCGAGTTGGATGGTCGGACCCAGCCTCGCGCACGGCGAGTAAGTGGCCGTAACAGGTGCGAGCGAGCCAGGGCGTCGTGGTCAGGCGTCGGCCTGCCCAGAAAGAAGAGCCGAAGGCGTGCTCCGACCCCGAGGACATTGACCCGATGCGAACAAAGGGACGATCACCAGGTATCACCGCTTCGTCGTGGATCGCACTGCGTCGCATCACGGCGCTGGTTCCGTGCGCTTTGCTGCAATGCGGTGGAAATGATCCCGCCGCCACGGAGCAAACGTCCCAGGAGACCTTTCCCGCCACTGCTGTCGGTTGGGCACACATCGGGCCGAACGGCGTCACTCAGCCCGATGGCTCCGCATGGTCCGGCACGACGACCGACGTCGAGGCGATACCGGGTACGAACATCGTCCGCGTCGCGACGCTCGGCTCTGGCATTCTCGAGTCGCAGTCTGGTGGAGCGTGGACTCCGCTCACGGACAACATCGTTCCGGTCAATCGCCCACCCATGCCTGCGGAGGGCCTGGCCGCAAATACGCTGGCAACCCGGCCGTCCGACCCGACGACGCTCGTTTTCGGGACCGCCTCGGAAAACCAGCACAACCAGTCGCACGGCGGTCTCAGTGTGTCTTCGGGCATCTGGCGCGGAACTAGCGTGGGAGCAGGAAAGGTCGCGACGTGGACCCAGGTCGTTCCGGCAAACCTGACGGGCGACGTCTTCAAGATCCGCTGGAGCAGCCCAACGACGGTGCAGGCGGCAACATCTACGGGCTACTGGGTCTCGAAGAAACAGGGCGCGGCCGGATCATGGAACCGGGTGGTCTCGGCGCCGTATTCGGATCTGGCGATTTCTCCATCCGACCCGACGACCACCTTTCTCGCACACGATGGCGTGGGTCTCGAATCGATCACAACGGGCGGAAGCCCGCAACTGTTGATTGCGAACCCGAACGCCGGTCGGTCTGTCATTGCCGTCGCGCCACGGACAGCGATCTATTATATGCCGGGCTCGACAGCCACTCACCTTCCTGACGGGCTCTGGACAGTGTCGGGCAACCCCAAGCTTTCCGGCAGTGTCCAGCGGTTCGCGAATTGCTCGCCGGCTCAGATCAGCGCAGGGCCGCCGTGGCCGTGCTTCCCCAACAGCGGTTTCGGAACGGTCGAGTGGACGATTGCGCTCGCGATGAACCCCGCCAATCCGAAACAGATCCTCGCATCGAACGCCCCACAGGTGCCCGTGCCGAACGTGATCGTGAGCCAGGACGGCGGGTTCAGCTGGAACACGGTGAGCGGCAGCATCCACGCGGACATCCACGGCATCGCCTGGGACGACCGCGGTCGCGCGATGGCTGTGGGCGATGGAGGCTTCTTCTATTCGCAGGATGGGGGACGATCGTGGCGAGGTGACCAAAACAATTCGCGCATGGTTTCGACCACGGACTTCGACGTCGGCGTCGCGCAGAGCAATTTTTACGGAACGGCGTGGGACACGGGCAATTTTTCCAGCATTGGCATTGGCCAGTGGAAGCAAGGTCTCGGTGGGGATGGATCGTACGTGACTGCCGACCCGAACATCCAGGGAATCGCGTATGCGAGCTTCGGGGCGTGTCGTTTCCGGACCACGACAGCCGGCCTGACGTGGGGCCCTATGGGCCCCGAGACGAACTCTTGCAATCCCTCGGGACAAAAATCGAGGGTCGCGTCGGACCATGGCGCGACCCCCATTCTTTATACGCCCTCTGAAACATTCGTTTATTCGGATGATGCGAATCAAGGCGGCAGCTGGAATCTGTATGACACTCTCGCCGAGACGATCAGAGACATCGCCGTAGGCAAACAGCAAAGCAACGGCTTCGGGGATCTCGTCTATGCGCTGGGGGTGTCCAGCAGGCTCTACGTCGAAGCACAGGGCGGCCAGGGCTTTCCGTTCACGGACATCACTCCGTCTCTGGGAACGGTCGGATCCGTCATCACCCACCCGACGAATTCCCTTGCCGCGTACGCGCTGACGACTAACCCCACGCGCGTTTGGGGTACGAGCGACTCTGAGGCTTGCATCAACTTTGTGACGCTACTGGGCGGTAGCTCGTGCTGGAGCGATCTGACGGGCAATCTCCCGGTGACCCTGTCGCCGCTCGATCTCGCGATCGATCCCAAGACCGGCGCGCTCTACCTCGCTACGGACGCGGGCGTTTACAAGACGACCAACAATGGCTCGACCTGGGTCCGCTGGATCACGAACATGCCGGCCAGTGGCTCGCAGAGCGTGTGGCGGCTCCGAACGGTGGACCGCCGTTCGACGGGCGGTATCTTCAGCGTCTATGCGGGCGTGTGGGGGTCGGGGCTCTGGGTGCGTGACGGCGCCGAGTGATGCTCGACCGCACGTCAGGAATAGACCTGCCGTGCAGTATCGTCTCCGCGCGATCAACACAAATCCAAAGAGAACTTGGGCCAATTCGGCAAGCGGCCTGACGCCGCCAGTAAACGACTGCGAAGGAGAGAATTGAGCGATGACCCGACGAACAACCATAGATTCCACATTGGCACTCGCGTTTGGAGCGCTGGCTGCGTTCTTGCTGATCAGCCTGTCGCCCGTCGACGCCTGGGCAGCGACCATCCGCGTGAATACGACGAACATGGCCTTCGTCAACGACAACAAGTGCGGCCTGGCGGAGGCGTTGCAAGCGGTCGCCAATCAAGCCTCGTTCGACGGTTGCCCGGCGGGCCACAGTCCGGACACGATCGTCGTTCCGTCCGGCACATACGTGGCGACGTCAAGCCTCGTCATCACGTCGGACGTGACCATTCAAGGCGCCGGCGAGGACAACGCCGAAGACAATATCTTTTTTCCCGGCACGATCATCCAAGCCACGCCGAACAATTTTCTTTTTTTCGTCAGCGAAGTGAGCTCGTCGTTTTCAGTACGTTTTCAAGATTTGACCCTGGACGGGGCTCTCGCAACTGGAGTCCGCGGCATCGACGCGTCCGGCAACGACGACGGCGGGCTCGTTCAAATCCTGCGTTGTGAACTCAAGAATTTCACCGTCTCGGCCGTTTCTTGCGCCGGGTTTTTTCTCGACGTCCAGGATTCGAGCATTCATGACGATTCGACGCCGTTCGCGGGCGGAGGTATCGTTGCCTTCTCCACTCTGAATATCCATAACTCCTCTCTCTACAATGACAATTCGGCGTCGACCGGTGGCGCCCTCTACTACAATGGATTCGGCACGAGCGAGGTGAGCAATTCGACGTTCTCTTTCAACTCTGCGACTGATGGTGCGGGTTTGTATCTGCATGCGCAACGGCAATCGGATTTGGTCGAAATCAATACTTCGACCATCGCCTTCAACAATGCGACGGGTAGCGGCGGCGGCGTCAACTCGGACGCCTTCGCCAGCTACACCGCAAGCTCGACGATCATATCGAACAACACCGACTCGGCGGGCAACTCCGACTGGAACGGCACGATTGCATCGCTCAATGGTTCCTTGCTGACGTCAACGATGGGCACCACGATCGGTCAAGGATCGAACAACCTGTTCACCGATCCGCAGCTGAGTAACCCCGGGCCCTCCCCCGAGGACTTGGGCGGGCGCTATCACACCCGTGTCTTACCGCTCGCGTCGACCAGCCCGGCGATCGATTTCTTGTCCAGCGTGAACATTCAAACGCAAGACCAGCGAAGCTTCCCGCGCGGGATCCGGGGTCGAGCCGGTGACACGAAGCTCTTCGACATCGGTGCGTTCGAGTTCGACCCGCACCTTCAGACCGAGACGATGGAGGTAGTCCTGCAGTCGCGTGGGCAGATTCACTCGGTGGTTTCGGATTCACACTTCTCGAATGGCCAGGGAACACTCCTGAACGCCTCGAAGCCCGTTAACAACAATCCGGACTACGTCGCCTATATCGTCCCTATCCAAAGAGACTTCACGATACCGCCGGCCCACATCACGGTAGGTGTAAAGAAATTCGATCACGGCGGCATCTTCACGCTTTACTTCGCCCATAAGCCCGCGAATGGGACCCAGTTGACCTGGCAGCGCGTGGGATCGGCCGATCTCTATTCGAAGACGACCACGTATACCACTGTGGATCTCGGAACGCAGGCGCTGGCCACGGACACGACTTACTTCAAGTTCGCTGCTACCGGCAAAAACAGTGCGAGTTTGGGGTACCAGCTGTTCTTGGACTACGTGGATCTCAAGTAACGCGGGGGAGCTTCTGGCTCGTTCGCCGGGCGACTTGTCACGAGCGCAACGGTACGTGACATTTGTTTTGGCGGGCAGACGCTTGGTCTCTCGGATCGCTGGCATTACCTACACGCTCACGTGACGATGGTGATCGGTGACGTTCTCATGACGATTCTCCATCTGTCCACGGAACGTCTCTTTCGGGAACATGAAGCTCACGATCGAGAGCATGGAGCTCAATTCCGGGCGGATGACGCTCGCGATGGAGCGCGTGAGCTTCGTTTTCGTGTGCATGCGCGCCTCGATCGAACACACGAAGCTCGTGATCGTCTGCACCAACGTCGCGATCGGACGGACAAAGCTCGTCACCGGGGCGATGACGTTCGTGATCGCGCCGATAACGACCTTCACCGGCGCGGCTCTGCGCGTCCACCGCTCCGATCAGAGCTTCATGCGTCTGGATCAGAACGTCACGCGGGTGCGCGATATCGGTGCCTTCACGGGCCGACAGCGTCGCCATCGCGTACGAGAGCGACGGATCGCGGTCGCCTGCACACGCCGAGCGCGGCGGACGGCGCCTCCGACGTGTCGAACATGGCTTCCGTCCGCCGGATCTCACGGTCACCCGCGCGGATCGGAGGTCCGGTGCCGGGACATCGTTGACAGTTTCTAGGCCAGTACATTCAAGAGATACAAGCAGCAAGGCTACGCCGGTCTGGAGGAGCAGAGCCGGCGGCCCAAGTCGACGCCGCTGGCGACCGCTGAGGAGCTGGTGCTCGCCACGTTGCAGGTACGCGACGCCCATCCGCGCTGGGGGCCGCGCAAGTTATACGCGTTGCTGCATCGTCGCTTCGGCGAGCAGACGCCGGCGGTGCGTACGATCGCGCGCATTCTCAAGCGCGCCAACAAGGTGCGCGAGCGTCGCAAACGTGCCCCGATCAGTGTCATCGAGCAGGCGCCGATGGTGAAGTCGAGCGCGCCCAACGACGTGTGGACGGTCGATTTCAAAGGCTGGTGGCGTGTGCTCGACGGCACTCGTTGCGAGCCGCTGACTGTGCGCGATAGCTACAGCCGCTTTGTTCTGGCGCTCATCGCCTGTCCGGCAACGGGCAACGCGGTGCGGGCCATCTTCGAGCAACTGTTCCGTCGCCATGGCGTGTGAGGTGGACCCCATCGTTCGGACCACGAGGGCGGCTGGATAAGGTGGAGCCTGGGCTAAAAAATCGCGCTCGACCGTCAGCTCGCCGATCTTCTTGAGCAGCTGCTCCTCGCGCTCGCCGCTGCTCTCGGATGCGCCCTCGGTTCCACTCGCGAACACGCGGGCGCCCCGGTCGATGAACTCCCGCTTCCAGCTGTAGATCTGGTTGGGGTGGACGCCGAACTGCTTGGCCAGCTCCGGCACCGTCGCCTGCTCCCGAAGCGCCGCAATCGCGACCTTCGCCTTGAACTCCGCCGTGTACCTCGTCCGCGCGCTCTTCTTCATTGTCCCTGCTCCTCAGTCTGGAGCAGGCTCCCCCTACCACCTTAACCCCCGGTCCGAAAACCGGGGTCCACTTCACAGCTCGCGTTTGCCGAGGTGGCCAAGCTCGTCGTGCCGCCGGAGCTAGCCCAGGCAATCGCCGACCAGGAGAACGAGGCGTCCTCGGAAAGGCCACGTGACAAGGCGCGGCCTGGGGCAGGCCATGGTCGCAAAAGGTCCCGGAGCACCTGCCGACGGAGCGAATCGAGATCGAACCGCCGCAGTCTCTGCTGTGGTGCGGATGCTGCGGCGAAAGGTGAAGATGGGCGAGGAGACGAGCGATCGGCTCGACTATCGTCCGGCGTCGCTCGTGCGCGTGCAGATCACGCGGGTGAAGTACGCCCCCTCGTGCAAGTGCGAAGAAGGCGGCGTCCTGATAGCGTCGGTTCCCGAATGGCACCCAGTCGTCTGGACCGTGTGGCTCTTGAATAACCACCATTGTCCCGGTCATGTTGACAAGCGAGATCCGTACCTCCTGCCTCTGCCCCACCCTCGCCGAACCAGCGGTCGCGCGCACGCACACCGTATCCGGTGAGCACGGTTCCATTGCTGGACGGCACCCAGCGACCATCGGCGCGACCGCGACGATCGAGGTGAGCGCCTTCTGTCTGGTCGATGCCATGT
>JALYHX010000644.1 GCA_030776305.1 Myxococcota bacterium | reverse complement strand
ACCCAGACCATCGCGTGATAGTCCACCGCCCCGAAGTGCAAGATCAGTCGCTGCCCCTCGGGTACTTTGCTCTCAATCGATCGACGGTACCAGACCGCTCGGTACAGCCCCGTGTCGCCGATGCCGCTTCGCACCGTCTCGGGAGCGAAGGGCACGAGGATGGTCCGAGACCAATCGATCTGACTTTGCCGACGGCACCGCGCATCGACATCAATTGCAAAATCCCACGGGCCGTTCAGAGACGTCCACGACTTGCGTCTGAGCATCGGCCGTGGATAGCCGTGTTCCTTGCCCGCCGTCTGGGCCGGTGGCGCCGGAACTGAACCGATGCCCAATTGCGCGAGGTGACGGCGAGGCATACGGTCCCGCTCAGGCTGCGTTCGTGGTCGCAGTGACCTCTGCTGCTCCCGCGAGCTGATCGAAAAGTGCGAGCGCCTGCCCGACGACTTGATCCATGTTGTAATACTTATAAGTCGCGAGCCGTCCGACGAAACGGACGTTGGGCGTCTTGTCGGCCAGATCCTTGTATCTGCGATAGAGCTCCGCGTTCTCCGGCCGCGGAACGGGATAGTACGGGTCTCCCGCGTCCGTGGGATACTCGTAGACCACGGTGGTATGCCGGTGCTGTTGTCCGGTGAGGTATTTGAATTCGGTGATTCGCGTGAATGCGTGCTCATTTGGATAATTCACGACCGCCCCGGGTTGAAAGACCTCGCAGTCGTGCGTCTCGAACTTGAAGTCGATGGATCGATAGGGAAGCTTGCCGAAACGGTAGTCGAAGAAAGCATCGACGGGTCCGGTGTAGATCATCTCTCGGTAGCGGACCTCGGACACAAGATCCGCGTAGTCGGCGTTCAGGCACATTGAGATGTTCGGGTGATCGAGCATGTTCTCGAACATTTTCGTGTAACCGCCGAGAGGCATCGCCTGATACTGGTCCGTAAAATAACGATCGTCATGATTCACGCGCGCGGGCACGCGGGACGCCACCGCGGCGTCCAGTTGCGACGGGTCCAAGCCCCACTGCTTTCGCGTATATTTGCGAAAAAATTTCTCGTAAAGCTCGCGACCTATCTTCGAAACGACGACGTCTTCGCTGGTTCGCGGTCGCTTGATCGGCACAGCGACCCTGGCGAAGAATGCCTCGACTTCGGCCGCCGACATATTGGTGCCGTAGAGCCCGTTTACCGTGTCGACGTTGATGGGGAAGGGCAATAACTTTCCATCGACATGGGCGAGCACCTTGTGCTGGTACGCCCGCCATCTCGTGAACTGCGAGAGGTATCGAAAAATGCGAGGGGCGGCGGTGTGGAAGATATGAGGACCGTACTTGTGAACGAGCACGCCGGCTTCGTCGAAATAGTCAAACGCGTTGCCGCCGATGTGAGCCCGCTTGTCGCAAAGAAGCACCTTCTTTCCGAGCTGACTCGCCAGCCGCTCCGCGAGCACGCTTCCGGCAAACCCAGCGCCCACGATTAGATAGTCGAACATGCCAAGCTCCCGTCTTCCAGTGTGTTCAATGCGCCCTGTCGCTGGGCCGTGGCAGCATCGAGGGTTTGCGACATGGACGCCCAGGTCCGATCCCAAGAGGTCATGGCGACGAACGCATCGCCCAGCGCGCGCCGGGGCGCTGGATCTTCTGCCAATGCCGCGGCGATCTCCGCGACGAAGGAGCTTCGATCCCCGATCCGGACAAGGCCCCGCTCACCGTATGGCTTCACGACGTCCCGAATGGCCGTGGAGACGACCGGCTTTCCCGCGGCGAGATACTCCAGTGTCTTGGTTGGACTGATGAACCGCGTCGCTTCGTTGAGCGCGAACGGCATCAGCGCGACGTCCCAGCCCGACAAATACGTGGGGAGGTCTTCGTAGGGCTTTTTACCCAGATAATGGATGTTCGGTCGTTGAGGCAGACTCTCCTGCGCGATCTTGACGACCGGGCCGATCATCACGATTTGCCACGTGGGCTGCGTATCGGCGATCGTCGCGATGAGGTCCAGATCGATCCGCTCGTCGATCACGCCGAAGTAACCGAGCCGGGGCCGCGTGATGGCTCGTTGGTCTGCCGGCTCGGGGATCGACGTGAAATCGCGTGCGCGAGCGAAGTGTTCGCGATCGACACTGCTCGGAAACGAGAGGACTCGCGGGTGCTTCGCGCGCTTGGCTTCGTACAGACTCTGTCCGCCGGTGAAGACGACATCCGCCCGCGCGAACAACTTTGCCTCTCGCTCGAAGAGCGCAGGCGGCGCGCCTTGAAACGCAGAGAGCTCGTCCATGCAGTCGTAGACGATGCCGGACGCGGGGACGTGCCCGGCAAACGCAATTGCCATCGGCGTGTAGAACCACATGACCGGGTCGCGCACGACGAATGTCGTGAGCATCTGGTCGAACAACCGCTTTTCTTCGGCTTCGATGGCCCCGGCGTCGAGTTGCGCGGGCAGATGCGGTACACACACGTGCAGCCCCGCGGATTCCTGGCGTAGCTCCAACATCGAGCTCGCCACGCTTTCCTCGAGAATCGGCTCTTCCCAGAAGAACGTTCGGCGTTCGCGAGCAGACCGGCTCATGAGGTGGTTGGGCCGTTGAAACACGAAGCCCCACCGCAAATGAGACAGGCATATGACGTCGGCTTTGCGCATCTGGTGGGTGCCCGTCACGGTAAGCAACTGCCGTACCCAGGAGCTGGCGGTTGAAAGCCTTTGAAGGTGCCGCCAATTTGCCTCGATCGCACAAAGTGGCTACGCCCCGGCGTGGGCGGTCAATCATTGCGGCCCCGTTCGGCGGCAGCTCGCAGCCGTGCTTATGCGCAAAAGCGGGGCGAACTGGAGGAAATGGGCCTAGTCAATGCGCCAAGAACGGCGGATTACACCCGAGCGATGGCGGGCTGCTCAGCACCGGCCCGCACTCGACGCTCACGAATGACCCGCGCTAGTCGCCTGCAGCCTCAGCGGTTGCGTCGTCCGGCGCGTCGCTTGACGTGCCCGACTCCGCGTCGTCGCTCTGGAGACCGCCGTCCCCCAAGACGAGCCCACCCATATCGGGCCCTGCTTCTTCGCAGCCTGCCGGAAGCGGGTCTTGCGCCATGAGATAGTACCTGCCGTTCATGCAGCCGTAGATCCGGGCGCTGCAGACGTCGGCGTCTTCCACGCACGCGACGTTCGGCTCCTCGGCACAATCGATCGACGTATGCCCGCCGCAGCATGGGTCCGCACACTTGATGGCCGGTTTGGCGCTTGAGCTCTTGCACGCAGCGGTGCAGATCAGAGTCGCCGCGACGGCACGGATCGTCGGTCTCATCATCCTCCTGCAACGGGCGGGATCAGAGCAATGA
>JALYHX010000643.1 GCA_030776305.1 Myxococcota bacterium | reverse complement strand
GGTCAGCGAAGTCGCGTGGCTGCGCCTGACCCCGGCCCCCGGGGCCACGGTCCCTCGGGACATGACCGCTGCGCTCGTCGGAAGCGACGGGATTGCACGACCCATCGCCTTCGACGATGACGGCTATGCCCTCGTCCCTGGAATGCCGCCCGGTGAGGCGCGACTGCGACTTGCGCCGCGCCTTCCCCCGTACGAGGCTCCGCCCCCATGAATCGACGCTCGCCTCCCGCATCCTCGGACGAGGGGTCGCCCGCCGAGCCACCGCCGGCGTTCGAAGTTGCCATCAAGCGGCTGAACGAGATTGTCCAGCTCCTCGAGCGCGGCGACTTGCCGTTGGAAGAATCGCTACGCCTCTTCGAAGAGGGGGTGAAGCTTTCGCGTGTGTCCCAACAGAGGCTCGATACGGCGGAGAAGCGTGTCGAGCAGCTGCTCGCCGTCGACGAGCAGGGCCGGCCGCGCACGGCGCCCTTTGCGACCGACGCGATGGAAGATGAAAACGACGGCGCGGACCCGTAGACTCGAGAGGTGGGGCATCGCCGCCGTCGCGACCACGACCCAAGGCAGCTTACCGCCCAATGGCGCCGCGGAAGACCCACCCTTCACTCGCAAAGCCGCTGCCGTACCTGACGGGGTACCACCCGTCTTTCACGGGGCCGATGCGAATCGTCACGCCACGCTGAAGCCGCGCGACGACTTTGCCCGTCTTCGGCGCGTCACGCACCAGCGCGACCTCCCAAACGACCTGCGCCGTACCCTCGGCCACGTCGCCGCGCGCCGCCGCCGAAGCACTGCCGTTCCCCGTCCGGGCATTTGCGGCGAGGCTCACGGCCTTGGCGGACGATGCCGCGACGGAGGGGACGGTGACCGCCGGCGCACCGGGGCGACCGGACGACGCTTCGGGCGGAAGCTCCCCAGAGGGCGCTGGCATCGCCGGCAGAGTGGCCGAGGCCGAAGCGGACGGGACATCCGGAAGGCTGGGACCAAGCCGCACGCCGGCAAGACGCGGCCACGCGATGCCGATGACGAACCCCATGACCGCAATGATGCCGACTCGCTTCCACGAGGGGCGGTCCTGCGCCGGGCCAGGAACGTGCACCACGACGGGGCCGTCGGCATTGCGCGAAAACATCGAGCCCAGTGGTTACCATGGCGGCCCCTGACGGGTCACATTCAGCGGGGCTCACGGGCGCGCGGACGAACATGCTCAGCCGCGGACCACCAGCTCGAGAAAGAGTGTCCCGCCCTGGTAACTCTGCCCCGCAACGAAGAACGGCTCGTTGGGCCCCGCCGTGACTTCGAGCAGTTTCAGGAATTCCTTCTTGCCGGCCCCGGCAATTTCGGCGCGCAGGTGGTAACGCTGATCGTTCTTGCGCTCGATGACGTCGACCAGCGTCACTTGCAACGTGCGCCCGTCGACCAGCCCGAACACCACAGGCTTGCCCTTCTCGCAGGGCAGCTGCTTCCGATCGACCAGTCTGAAGACGTTGTACCGGACGAAAGGCTGCTGTTGGGTCAGTTGCGGCAAATCGCGCAGCTGAGGGTCCATCGAGCCACCGCCGTCGGTGCGGGTGGCGTGGATGACGCTGACCTCCAGAGTCTGCACTCTTGCACCCGCACCGAGTGCGTCCCCGCTGCGGAGCACCGCGCCGAAGAACACGGCGGCGACGGCTGCGAGCAAGATGCGAAGGCTCATTTCTCACCCGGATCGTCGTCGATCCAAACGACGACGCTCGAGGGCTCGGACGCGTTTGCCATCGCAGATATTTCGAAAATCGAGACACGTTGCGTAGAGTCGATTTCTTCCACCTGGACGCCCCGCGCCGAGGAAGCGCCCTCGGGGTCGGCGATCACCATGGGGGCCTGCGAGGGGCCGCCCCTCTCGACGCGCGGCAGCTGGACGCTGGCCACGGGCGCCGGCTCTTGAATGCGCTCGCCTGACCGCGCGGAGATCGCCACCGCCGCCGCGACGGCGAGCGAGGACCCGAGGAGCGCAGCGGCCACCGTCAGGCGCGAAGATTGGCCGAGACGTCCACTCGACCGCCGCGCCACCAGGCCAATGACCGGGAGAGGGTCACTCACTGCTGCCACGGCGCTCTCGTCGATCCGGGCCATCACGGCGTCCGCAATCCCGTCTGCCAAGTGAATTCGCTGCTCGAGCGCATCGGCAAGCCAACCGCGCACGACCGTCCCGCGCAACGAATCGACGACGCGCCGCGCGTCATGGTTGGCCGCCAAGAGCGTTTCGACCCGAGCCTTCGCTTCACCGTCGAGCTCACCATCGGCAAAAGCCATCAGTTCGAGCATCTTTTCCCGCGACAGACTCATGGCTCTCTCCCCTGCTCGCTCGTCGGGGCCCGCGTCGCATGAGCGCCGATCTGATCGCGGTAGCAATCGGCCAACGCGCGCTGCAGCTTCTGCCGAGCATGAAACAGTCGGCTCATGATCGTCCCTTTGGTCACTCCCATCGCCTGAGCCATTTCGTCGTAGCTCAGGCCCTCGAGCTCGCGCATGACGATGACGGCGCGATGGTAGCTGGGTAGGCCGTCGAGCGCGGTCTGTAGCCGCGCCGCAATCTCCCGGCGGCGCACGACATCGGATGGGTCCGATCCATCCAACACGCCGAACACGGGGAAATCGACGTCGGCGCCGTCCTCCTGCTCGGGAGCGATCGACTCGATGTCCCTCGTTTGGCGGCCAGGCTTCCGCATGAGATCGATGCTGAGGTTCGTGACAATCCGGTACAGCCAGGTGAAGAAGCTCGAGTCTCCCTGAAAGGTCGACAGGCTCTTGAAGACACGCAAGAAGGCGTCTTGCACGACCTCGCGCGCGTCGTTCTCGTCGCGAACGAGCGTGAGCGCAAGCGCGAATGCTCGGCGCTGATGGCGCTCGACCAACCCTCGAAAGGCGCCCATGTCGCCGGCTCGCGCCTTTTCGATCAGCACGCGGTCATCCTCCGCTTCCTTGGCTCGTGCGAGCTTCTGGTTGGACGCCGCGGCCGCCGGGCTATTCACCGGCAATGGCAGAGAGGCCTGCGCTCTCGCGCCTCCGCCGGGTGGTGCGCGTCGAGCGGAAGGATAATTGCGCACGGTGGTACGGTAATACGACCGGGCAGACTCGTCTCGTCCCCTCGACCCGCGCCCACGTAGACCCGCAGGCCGAGGTACCAACCCACGCTTGGTTTTTCCGACCCTCGACGAACTCGATCGCAATCCCCCTCCCGACCCTCAATCACGCGTCGCCGCTCAGCCGGGGAGGGAAACTTCCCTTGTCTACCCCACTACTCTCTACCTCTTTTCGCTGACGAGCCAGGTCGATGGCATCCCCTGGCTCGTGTGTGCCTCGGGCGCGCTCAGCCCCGCGTCCGCGAACCACTTCGTGTAGTCCGCCAGGGTGAATGACTCGCCCTTCTGCGTCCACATCAGCATGACCACCGAGAACATCGCCGCCCCGGGGTTCTCGAGCGTCGAATCGTAGACCATATCCTGCACCGCGACGCGGCCGCCGCGAGCGAGCGCGCTCGCTACCTTCTTCGTCAGCGCCGCGCATTTCGGCGTCTCGAAGTGGTGATAGACGTGACTGAGCAAGATGAGATCGTAGGGCCCGCCGTAGTCGACCTCGAAGAGGTCTCCCGGCAGGTACTTCACTCGCTTGGCATCGACCCCCAGGCGGCCCGCCCACTCGCGGGTCTTCTCGAGCACATTCGGCCAGTCGAGGCTCGTCAGCTCGACGTTCGCGTGCTTGGCCAGCGTGAACCCGTAGATGCCGCTGCCCGCGGCGATGTCGAGCACCCGGCACTTCGGCTTCGAATCGATCCACGCACCCAGGACAGCGTCGATGGCCATCGACCCTGGGAACGCCATCGACGCGCTCGACTGCGCGAACGACTCCCAGAACGGGTTTGCGGGTGTCTCGGCGTGCCTGTCCAGGATCGTGCCACCCTTCTTCACAGCCTCGGCCAGCCGCGGCAGCGCCGTCCAGAAAACGTCGCTCGCGAAGATTCCGCGCACGTCACCCATGTACATCGGTTTGCCGGGGACCAGATGCTCGCTCGCCGTCGGCGTGAGCCGGTACTTTGTACCCTCCTTCGAGAGGAGGCCGAGAACGGTCAGCGCGTCCAGCAAGATGCGCGTCGACCGCTCAGGACAGCCAATACGCTCCGAGGCGGCCCGCGCGTCGAGCGCTGCCTCCGCGAGCTTCTGGAAGACGTTCAGCTCGATTCCTGCGTTGAGGATCCCCGTGACCTGGGCTCCCTGAAGCATCTGCATCACGGCCATCGGGCCGGAGGTCTCGGCGTTCGCGTTCGACATAGTTCCTCCTCGGTCGTCCTTAGGCGCGATGCTTACACGAGCGGTTGCGCCTGCCTAGACGAGTCCAACCCCGGAAACACGACGGGGCTCGCCGCTTGCAGATTGCAGGCGCATGGCAACGAAAGCCGGCGCAGAGCGCCTTCGATCCGACGCGATCGCGCGCCGAGGAGAGCGTTACGCACTCCGATCGGTGCTTTGTCGCGTCGAGGACGGCGTCGTCGAGCGCGATACCGTGCCTTCACGCGCCGACGGCGTCGTCATCGCGGACGAGAATGGCTCATCGCCGTCGCGTGGAAGCGCCGAGCGCGGCGGACGGCGCCTCCGACGTGTCGACAATGGCTTCCATCCGCCCGGATGTCACCGTCACGCGCGCGGATGGGACGTCCACGGGATGCGACACGAGCGTGACGCGGCTGCTCATCGAGCCAATGCGTGCAAATGACGCGGGTGTGCGGCACTCTCCGGAACATGCTCTTCGATGTACGTGCGAAGCTCCTCGCCTCAACTCGGCCGGCGGCCGTCCGAACCTCTCAGCGCGTGTAGTCCGCGAGCCGCCCGAGCGTGACGTTGATGTCGAACAACTTGTTCTCGCGCCTCACGCGGAGCGTCGCCGAGCGCCCTACCCCCGCGGTGCTGGCAAGCCACTTGAGCTGCGTCGACCGCTCGATGGGCCGCCCGTCGAACGCGACGATGACGTCCCCGGATTGGAGCCCCGCACGCGCCGCCGGACCGTGCGCCGCCAGGTCCTCGATCACCGCGCCCGAGTTGACCTCGCCCTCGCCGAGCTTGAGCGCCTGCCGATCTTCGGGGGTGAGCTCGTGCACGTCGGTGATGTTCACGCCCAACGCGCTCCGCGTGACGTGCCCGTCACGCAGCAACATGGGCAGAAGCTGCTTAATCATGTTGATCGGGATCGCAAAGCCGATGCCTTGCGCGCCACCAGCACGTACCACCGCGTTCATCCCTACGACTTGACCCTTGAGATTCAAGAGCGGTCCACCCGAATTGCCCGGGTTGATCGATGCGTCCGTCTGGATGAAATCGTAATAACCGGTCGGGTCGAGTGGCACGTCGTTGAACGTGCGCCCCTTCGCGCTGACGATTCCGGCGCTTACGGTGTGTGAAAGCCCGAATGGATTGCCGATGGCGACCGCCCAGTCGCCGACCTCGATCGCATCGGAGTCCCCGAGGGGGAGCGGAGGAAGATCGTTCACATCGATCCGTACCACGGCGATATCGGTCGGCGGATCCGTTCCCACGACTCTGCCCGGAAACTCCCGGTCATCCGAGAGCTTGACCCGAATGGTCTGCGCCCCCTCGACGACATGGTTGTTCGTCAGGATGACGCCGTTCTTGTCGGCGACGAATCCCGTCCCCAGTCCGTGCAACTCGCGCGGCCGCCGGCGGTGCGTGAATGGCGAGACCTCCATCTCGGCGCTCGCCGTATTGATCGTCACGACGCTCGGGTCGGCGGCGTGCGCAATCGGCGCGAAGCTCACGGGCTCCGCGCGCACGAGGGAGGGCACTGCGGCCTGCGGAGTGGCGAGGGCACGCTCTAGCGGCAGCGTGTTGCTCGCGACCGGGACGGCAGCGGGAGGAAGCTCGACCGCGGCGCGAGGAGGCTCGACGACCGCCACGCCGGCGTCCTCGGCAAAGAATCGCAGCGGACGGCTGCATGCCGTCGCCATGAGACAGACCGCCAAGACGAGACGCGAAGGCCCCGCCATCACTTCGACTTGGAGAGCTCTACGTAACGCATGCGCATGTCGAACAAGATTTGCCCGATGAGCCGCTCCTCGTCCCCGGTGAGGTTTCCCTTCGTCTTCTCCTCGAGCATGGCGATGAGATCGATGGTCTGACGTGCAAGCATCAGGTTCTTTGCGACGGCGCCGGTCTCCGGATTCGGCGTCTCGCCAAGGTGCACGAGCGCCGAGTGGCTCAGCGACACTACGAACGTCGAAAAATCAACGTGCGGCAGCCCATCGGCGTGCGGCTGCGACTCGTTCGCCTTGGCCATGACGTCCCTAATCGTCGCGCCTACCGAGCGCCGGTTGGCCGAGGGTAATGGCCTCCGCCTGATCGGCCACGTCGGGAAGCTGGGATAGAAACTTCTCCACGTCCTTGTCGTCGATCACGCCCTTGCGGATGTTGCGCTCGCGAACCCGAACGTCGTACTCCCAGGGGCTTATCGTCTTGGTGGTGACAGTCGCCATGGTCTCGTCTCCTTTTCGAATCACGATTGCCGGGCGTCGTGCTTGGCGAAGCCGAGGCTCGCCGGTTCGTGCGTGTGATCACAGTCCGGCCCGTGCACGTGCTCGTGCGCCTCGTCGAGATCTGCCGCCGCCTGGCCGATCTCGGCATCCGTCGCTTCACGCACGTCACGCACGTTCACGCGATAGCGCAGCGTCATTCCAGCCAGCGGATGGTTCGCGTCGACGACCACGACGTCATCGCGCAGTTCGACGACACTCAGCGTAAGCTCGCCCCCGTCCGGCGCTTCGGCGACCAACTCGTCACCGATTGCCACAGCCTTGGGGTTCGGGAGCTCGCTTCGATCGACCTCGACAACGAGCTCCTCGTCGTACTCGCCGTAGCCGGCTTCTGCCGGGACGACCACGTCTCGCTCGTCGCCGCTCTTGAGACCGACGAGCGCCGCCTCAAGCCCCGGCACGAGCATGCCGTAGCCGTGCACATAACGAATCTGCTCGCCGCCCTCCGACGCGCTCGCGTCGACGATGTCCCCTTCATCGTCGCGAAGCTCGTAATCGAGCGTCACATGGGCATTCGGTCGGATGGTGAGGTCGTTCACGGGGGCTGGGCGCAAGCACTAGCGCGGGAAAGGGCATCGGTCGAGTGATACGCGACGATCAGGGGCTATCGGGCTCGACGATTCGACCGGCGATCGCGCTTGCGGCGACGACGAGCGGGCTCGCGAGATACACCTTGCCCGGTCCGCTACGCCCGGGAAAATTGCGGTTTTGCGAGCTCACGGTGACCTCCTCGGGCGAGTCGCTCGAGCCGGGTCCGGCTTTGATGCAGGCGCCGCAGGAGGGGTCCACGAGCGTCGCGCCGGCGCGCTCGAAGAGATCGACGTATCCCTCGCGCATCGCGTACCGGCGGATGTCTTGCGATCCGAATTGAAGGTAGAAGCGCACGCCGGGAGCGACGCGTTTGCCCTTCGCGACGGCTCGGGAAAGAACGCGCGCGTACATGTCCATGTCGGCCTTCTTTCCGCCGGTGCACGACCCGCCATACGCGATGTCGATGCTGACCTCGCGCCCGAGCGCCGAGAGCGGCACGCCGTTGCGTGGATCACCCGGCGTCGCGACCATCGGGACGATCGCGGCCAAGTCGATGTCGAACGTGGCGCAGTACTCTGCTCCGGGGTCGCTTCGCACGATGCGGCGGCGCACGTCGTCCGCGGCCAGACCGCGCTGCTCGACGAGGTAGCGCGTCGTGACGTCGTCGGCTTCGACGATCCCCGTGAACCCTCCGGCCTCGACCGCCATGTTCGTGAGCGTCGCCCGCTCGTCGAGCGCCAGGCCCGAAACCCCGTCGCCGCTGAACTCCAGGACCTTTCCGATTCCGTCGCCCGATTTGAAGAACGGGCGGCTCAGGAGGTCGAGCATCAGGTCCTTGGCGCAGACGGCGGGGCGCATCCGACCCCTCAAGATGAAACGCGCCGTGGGCGGCACGGTCACCCGCACGTCGCGCGTCATCCAAGCGTTGGCCATGTCCGTCGATCCGACGCCGAACGCAAAGCACCCGAGTGCGCCGGCCATGCATGTGTGACTGTCGGTTCCGGCGACGAGTTGCCCGGGAAGGGCGATGTCCTCGATGATCTTGTTGTGGCAGATCGCCTCCGATCCGGCGAGCTTTCCTTCGCGCCAGACTTCGCCGTAGAGCTTGATTCCTGCGCGCTCGGCGAAGCGTTCTTGCACCGTGGCAAGCTCGCGCGCGACCCGCAAGAGTCCCATGTCCTTGTGTGTCTTGGGCATCACAAGGTCGAGGAACGTGAGGTGGTCGCGAAACGCAAAGACACTCTCGGGCTCGGTCACCCGGGCGTCCTTTCCGAAGCCCCCACGGAAGAGCGCCTCGGCCATCGGGGTCACGTATTCGTGCGAGAACCGCACGTCCGTCCGCGCAAAGAACGCATCGCCCGGCTTGACGGCGGGGATGCCCGTGACGCCCGATCGAGTGTCGACGACGGCGTGCGCCGCGAGGATCTTCTCGCAGACTGTCATCGCGCGTGGTCGCGTCGTGATCGGCGGCGGGGACACGGTTCCGGCGATCCGCGCGTTGTTGTACGCGAAGAGGCCGCCGTGCTCGACGATCGCCGCGCTGATGGGGTCGAGCCCGCGCGTGAATTCGTGGATGGGGATCGCCTCACCTCGAAGAATGCGCGGCACGAGATCGAGATCGGTGCTCGTGAGCAATCCGATGTTCTGCGCATTCTGGCGATAGATTTTCTCGATGCTCGTCGCGATGACGAGCCGCACGCCCGCTGCGAGCTCGCTGTACGGAGCCGTCTCTCGGGACGAGCCGCATCCTTTGGATCTTCCGCTGACGACGACGGAGAAGCCACCCTTCTCGACCGAATCGGGCGCGACATGACCTCCGCGCAGCCCGACGAGGCAATATCGCCCGAGCGTTTCGTCGTAGTAGTAGC
>JALYHX010000642.1 GCA_030776305.1 Myxococcota bacterium | reverse complement strand
GGTTCTTCATCGTCAAGTGGCTCATCGTCTTCGAGTGGCTCGTCATCCTCGAGCGGTTCATCGTCTTCCTCAGGCAGCGGAAGCGGCGGCGGTGGTTCCGGGGGTCCCGACGGCTCAGCTCCCGACGCCGCGGTGACACCGCCAGGCGACGGCGGAGCCTGCAACACGAGTCCAGGCCACGCGCTGCAATTCCAATCGACGATGCCAGACCTCGTCCAGGCGACGATTGCCAAGCTGCCTCAAAATCAAACGCCGCGAACGATCGAGCTCTGGGCCTACTTCGATGGGACCGCCGGTTCCTGGCTAAACGAGCACGGACTTTTCGAATACGGCCGTAGCAGCGGCCCCCCCGCCGGATGCCACGAGTTTGGAGTGAACTCCACGGTATGGCCGGCGACGCAGCAATTGGGAATGCTGCATCCGTATACGAACTGTCAACCCGGGGATAACTTCTTCAATTTGCCGGCGGGAACGCCGAAGACAGGTTGGCTCCACGTGTCATTCGGTTTCGACGGCACCCACTTTCAATTCACGGTCAACGGAGACGCGATGCTCGCCCTCGGCACCTCCCAGACGGCGGCCGGTGGCAATCCAATGCCAGCCAATTGGACGCCGCCGACAAGGTGGACATCGAACGCGAACGTGCTCAGCATCGGAACCACCGTCGACTTCCGAGGGCCGACCGGGTGGCAAGGCAAGATCGATGAGATGCGCGTGTGGAACATCATTCGAACGCCGGCCGAGATTGCGGCGAACATGAAGGTCATGCTCCATGGCAATGAGCCCGGGCTCATCGCGTACTACAAGTTCGACGAGGGCACGGGTACCAAGGCCATGGACTCCACGGGCGACGCGACGAACGTTGCCACGCTGATTGGCCCGACCATGCCGATGTGGGTTCCCTCGGATGTCCCGGGACCTTTCACTTGCGCCCCCTGACCGCCCGTTTCGCTTGATCTCCGGGCGGTTGGTTCGCGCTCGAGGGAGTCGAGGGTCATCAGCTGTCCGGCGGACGGACACAACGTAGTGCAAGCGCGGCGCGAGGTCTCGCTGGTGGGGCATTGCCCCATGCCTTTAGCTCGTTCGGAGTTGACCCGTTTCTATATATAGACATGCTTTCGAACCGGCGCGGCTCCTGGGTTTTGATGCCCCGAATCCAGCGTGCCGCGTGGGCGGGTGCGGTGGGAGTTGCGGCGTGCGCGAGCGTTGCGCTCGTGTTGCCGAGTTGCGCAGTGCGCGCATCGTCCGATTGCACGGCGAGGGCCATTTGCGCGGATCCCTCCTCGGGCGCGGCGGACAAGGCGGCCCCGCCGAGCGATGGCGCCTCCATGGGACCTGATACGACAGCCGACGCCAGTGGCGACGAGGTGTTGGGCGATCCCACGGGGGCTGACAGCTCGAAACTCCCCGACGATGCGGCGGATGGTGGCTTCGAAGATGCCCGCAACGTCGATGCTTTCGGCGAAGTCGGGCAGGAAGCCGCAAGCCTCGACGCCGCCACCAGCGACGGTCCGGATGCCGGGGGAGATACCGGAGCCGCCAGCGGCGGGGGCGACGCCGCAACGCCGGACGGCGCTGCCGACGGAGGCATCGCCACGGGCCTGGTTGCATACTACCGATTCGACGAAACGAGCGGAAACAACGCACTCGATTCTTCGGGTAATTCTCGAACCGCAAGCATGCGCGGCGCCACGTTTGGCCCGGGCCTGCACGGCAACGCCGCGACGATGGATGGCGTCAGCGAGTACGTGAGCTTGCCGGACAGCATCGTCGCCGGGCTGACATCGTTCTCGATCTCCGCATGGGTCTATCAGAACACCTCTCTCAACCACGCACGCCTCTTCGACTTAGGCACCGGACCGACCACGTACATGTTCTTCACCCCGGCGACCTCTCCTGCGAGATTCGCGATCACGACAGCCGGTCAGACTGGGGAGGATCGCATCGACGTACCCACGCTCGCGGTGGGCAGCTGGCAACATACGGTGGTTACATTCACCGGCGGCACCGGCACGCTCTACGTGAACGGCGTGAAGACTTCGCAGAATACGACGATTACGTTGAATCCCTCGAACCTAGGAGCCACCAACCAGAATTGGCTTGGTCGCTCACAATACGCAGCCGATCCCTATCTGAACGGTCGGATTGACAACTTCCGAATTTACGACCGCGCATTGAGCCAGTCCGATGTGTTGCAGCTCTTTCAGCAGCAACTGTGACGTGGCGCGTCTCATCTCCCAATCGGGTTCCCAGCTCGAAGGTCAGTGTCCTTCCTTGAGCTCCCCGATCATCGACAGCAATGTCTTCTTCGCGTCGCCAAGGACCATCATCGTGTTTGGTTGAAAAAAGAGCTCGTTCTCAACACCGCTGAACCCTGGGTTCATGCTCCGCTTCAGCACAATCACGCTGCGCGACTGCTCGACGTTGAAGACGGGCATCCCGTAAATGGGACTGCTCGGGTCTTTCTTGGCCGCCGGATTGACGACGTCGTTGGCGCCGACAACGACGACGGCGTCGGTGCGCGCGAAAGCGTCGTTGATGTCGTCGAGGTCAAACAGCTTTTCGTAGGGGACGTTCGCTTCGGCCAGAAGAACGTTCATGTGCCCGGGCATGCGCCCAGCGACGGGGTGAATGGCGTATTTCACGTCGACGCCCCGTCGTTCGAGACTCGCGGCCAGGTCGCGCACCGCGTGCTGCGCCTGACTTACGGCCATGCCGTAGCCGGGAATGAAGATCACCGATTGTGACGCCTTCAGTACTGCGCCCGCGTCTTCGACGGTGGCCTCGTTGTAGGCCTTCGTGATGGCAGTTTGTTGGCTGGGTGCAATGTCGGTCCCGAATGCGCCGAACAGAATGTTCGCAAAGGATCGGTTCATTGCCTTGCTCATCAAAATCGACAGCAATAGCCCGCTGGCCCCGTCGAGTGCACCCGAGATGATGAGGATTTGGCTACCCAGCGCGAAGCCCGTCGCACACGCCGCCAAGCCCGCGTAGGAGTTGTTCAGTGAAATGACCACCGGCATGTCCGCCCCGCCGATGGGGAGAACCCCAGTCACGCCGACGATGAGGCCCATGGCGCAGATGGCGAAGAAGAGAGGCGGGTGGGCAGGGTCGTAGATGAGATAGCCAAGGAGCAGCAGCGTGCCAACGAACATCGCGAGGTTGACGAAGTTCTGGCCCTTGTACGTGATAGGCGCGCCATGGATGAGCCCCTGCAATTTGGCATAGGCCATCAGACTTGCCGTGAACGTGAGGAATCCGAGATAGACCTCGAAGCCCAGCGCACCCATCTTGAAGTGCGTGAGGTCGGAGCCGACTCGCACGTACTCGGCGACGCCGACCAATGCCGTCGCCAGCCCGCCAAACGCGTGGCTGAATGCGATTCGCTCCGGCATTTTGGTCATCGGAATCCAGGCGCTGATGCCGATCCCTATCGCGCTTCCGAGAACGAGTCCTCCGAGGATCCAGTCGTAGCGGACGATGTCCTTGTGCAGCAGGGTCCCCACGATGGCGATCAGCATTCCGACTTCGCCCAGGACGAGTCCACGTCGCGCGGTCAGGGGACCGGATAAGCCCCTCAGGCAAAGGATGAATAGCGCGGCCGCTACGACGTAACACAGGCTGAGTAGAACGTCGGTGGGCGTCATGGCGCGTTGGCCCCTGCGAGCTTCTTTGATTCCGATGTGGCCCGGACGGCCTGAGGTCCAGCAGGCTTCCTCTTGAACATGCGCAGCATGCGGTCGGTGATGAGAAAGCCGCCGACCACGTTGATGGTGGCGCAGGTGACGGCGATGAAGCCCAAGATCTGGCTGAGTTGGTGGTTCGAACCGGCGGCCAAAAGCGAAGCGACGAGCGAAATGCCGCTGATGGCATTCGTTCCGCTCATGAGCGGCGTATGCAAGAGGGGAGGAACGCGAGAGATGACTTGATAACCGACGAAGGTTGCAAGTACGAACACGTAAAGGTTGAAGACCCACTCGGCCGTCATGTCGTGACTCCCGCGGCCGTGACGACCGCTACTCTTGGTTCTGCTTGCTCCTTGGTCCTCGAATGGACGATTGCGCCGCCGTGGGTGATGACACTGCCGGCGACGATTTCGTCCTTGAAGTCGAGGTTCCAAGCTCCGTCCTTGGTCAGATAGGAAAGAAGCTTTTCCATGTTGCGTGAGTACATCTGGCTTGCATGAGCGCAAAGGCGACTCGGGACGTCGGTGGCACCGATCAAGGTGACGCCGTGGTCGACGACCGTCTGGCCCGGTCGGGTCAGCTCGCAGTTGCCTTGTTGCTCCGCCGCCAAGTCCACGATCACACTTCCGGCACGCATCGCCTTGACCATGTCGGCAGTGACCAGCACCGGTGCGCGTCTACCCGGGATCAGCGCCGTGCAAATCACGACGTCGGCCTTTGCCACGTGCGCCGCCAGGAGATCCGCCTGCTTCTTCTTGTACTCTTCGCTCACTTCCTTGGCGTAGCCCCCCGCCGTCTGTGCATCCTCCGCTGAATCCACCTCTACGAACTTTGCGCCGAGACTCTCGACTTGCTCCTTGACCACTTTGCGGACGTCGAACGCCTCGACCACCGCACCGAGGCGTCGTGCGGTCCCAATCGCTTGAAGTCCGGCCACCCCGGCGCCGAGGATCAGCACGCGCGCCGGCGCGATCGTGCCCGCCGCGGTCATCAGCATCGGGAAGAACCTTGGAAGTGCGGCCG
This sequence comes from Myxococcota bacterium, assembly GCA_030776305.1. Taxonomy (GTDB): domain Bacteria; phylum Myxococcota_A; class Polyangia; order Polyangiales; family Polyangiaceae; genus Palsa-1150. Next base: position 203 of record JALYHX010000642.1, on the reverse strand, counting down.
CCGCCATCAGGACTGCCTCGTAGCCTGCCGCCGTGGCCTGCGACGACAGCACATCCATCATCTGCGCCAGCGTCGTGCGCGGGATCATGTCCACCGCGATTGCGGTCACTTGGCGCGCAGCCAGCGCACGCACTATCTCCGGGCTGACCAGCGGGTACAGAAGCGACACCAGGACCGTGCCTTCTTTCAGTCTCATCACGTCG
>JALYHX010000641.1 GCA_030776305.1 Myxococcota bacterium | reverse complement strand
GGCCAAAACGTACCCTGCTCGCTTCGCAGCGTCGGTCAGCGGCAGCACGTGCCCTCCCACAGGCACGAACACTTGAGCATCGTCGATCCCCTCCATGCTACGCGCCTCGTCGACACCCCGTAGTGCGCGCACCTGGCCCGGGCGTGCCACCCGAAATTTCGCAATCGCACCGCCGAATCGAGGCGCCGTGACACCCTGCCGCTCGAGCGCCGAGTCACCGAGCGCAACGCCGAGTGTGCGATCGTAGAGATCGACCCCGCTCGTCAGCTTCGTCACGTCCGCGTCGAAGCCTCCCCCGAGCCGCGCTGCAGTCTCGAGCACGAAGCAGCCGCGAGCACCGAGCATGACTTGCGAGTAGCACGGGCCCCGAACGTGTCCGAGCGCGGCCGCCGCGCGACGCGCCTCGGCGACGACACGTGCCTCGTCTTCCGGCGACAGTCCCGACGGAGATACTTCTGCAATCATGACGCCGAGTGGCCGCTTGCCCGGTACCGTGATGCGCTCGGTGACACAGTAGCTGACGAGACTACCGTCCTCGATCCAACCGTTGACCGAATACTCTCGGCCGTCGAGCCACGCCTCGACGACGGCGAGCGGCAATCCGGCGCTCGTCGAGATGCCCAGTGCCTCTTCGAAGGCCCGTGCCAGTTCCGCATCTCGATCGACGCGGGCAACTCCGCGCTGGCCCCAGCCGCGCGATGGCTTGACGACCAGCGGGAACGCGCACGCTCGCGCGAACGCGCGCGCTTCGTCTATCGTGGCGCAGCGCGCGAACGGTGGGACGCCGAGCCCGGATGCCGCATAGCCTGTGCGCATCGCGTCCTTGTCTTGGCAGCGGCGTACCGTCTCCGGATCGGCGTAAAACGGTAGGCCGAGGCGCGCAGCAACCTCGGCGGTCGCCTTGAGCGCCACTTCGCTGCCCGTGGTCGTCAGGGCATTGCAGTGCGCGCGGCGCACCACATCGGACAGGGCGTCCACGTGGCTGGTCGAGACCTCGTGGAACTCGTCGCAAAGGCCCACGGCAATCGCGCGCGCGTTCGCGTCGCAGCCGACGACGTACAGGCCAAGGCGCTTGGCCGCTCGCACGAGCGAGAGCTGGGGAAAACCGCAGCCGACCATCACGACCCGTCTCGTCAAGTGCCTTCCTGTCCCCGGCCACGGTGGGGCCCAGTTACGACCGTATCGTCGGCCAGTCGTCCCCGCTCCCGAAAGGCCACGGCGAGCCGTGCCGCGGACGAATCCACATTCGTCCCGAGATGGGTCGAAACGCGCTGCAGTTCGTCAGTCGCGCCGGGTTCGTCGAAATTGAGGCGCTCCGCGATGTTGTAGAGGGGTCTCGCCTGCGACTGCACGTAGATACGCGCAATGTATTCGCCAATGACGCTCGCCGCGATGAGCTGCATGCCGCCGAGGATGACGACCGCCGCGAAAAGAGATGGCCATCCCATGATGCCGTAGTCCCAGAGGAGCTTGCGAACGATCACCCATGCGCCGAGGCCCAGACCCAAGGCTGCAAAGAGGAGCCCCAGAGTACCGATGTAACGTAGTGGCTTGCTCGAGAAGCCCACGATGAGGTCGAACGTGTGGTTGAGCAACTTGCTGAAGTTGTAATGCGTCGCGCCCGTATGCCTCGCTTCGTGACGCACGCGCACCGTTCCGATCCGTGCACCGCTCCAGACGAGCAGCGCGCTGAAGAACTTGCGTCGCTCAGGCAACGCCGCGACGAGCCGCGCGATCGGTGCACTCATGAGCCGAAACGTGGACACGTCCTCGGGTAATTCGATCTCCATCAACGAGCGCATGGCCCACTGCATCGTGTGCGACGCCACGACACGCATGAGTGCGTCGCGGCGTTCGTGACGCAACCCGTAGACGACGTCGTACCCCTCGTTTTTTTTTGCGATGAGGGCTTGGATCTCCTCCGGCGGATGTTGCAGGTCGCCATCCATCTGGATGAGCCATCGGCCGCGCGCGTTCAGATAGAGCGCCTCGACCGCCGCCTCCTGACCGTAATTGCGGGTGAAGCGCACGACGCGAATGCGGGGATCGCCCGTGGCGAGCTTGCGTAGCAGCTCTGGCGTCGCGTCGCGCGATCCGTCGTCGACGAAGAGCACCTCGAACGGCTGGCCCACCTTCTCCATGGCAGCAAGGACGCGAGATGCGAGCGCCTCCACGTTCCCCTGCTCGTTGAAGACGGGAACCACGACGCTGTAGACGATCGACTGCTCGGCCGGCGAGTTATTCACGATACGCTTGCCGCGGAGGGTAGCGCGCTTCGCATTCTCGTGGCACCGAGATCAGTCGAAGGCGCCGATGCACCTCCTCGAGCGAGTGGTCGAGACACCCCACGGCTGCGCATACCTCTCCGCCGAGCGCGCCAGTCTCGAACTGTGCGTCATGCTCGATGTCAGTGCCGCGGAACTGGAATTGCTGATCGAGCGCGGCTGGCGGCGTTTCGGCCCCTTGTACTTTCGTCCCGCGTGCGTCGCATGCAGCGAGTGCGTCAGCTTGAGGGTGTGCGTGGAAAGCTTCGCGCCCAACAAGAGTCAGCGCCGCGCCGCACGGGCTTGCGCTCGCCTCCGACGCGTGATTGGGCCTCCGCGCGTCGACGTCGATCGCCTGGCGCTCTACGCGCAGTGGCATGAGGGGCGCGAACAAGCTCGCGATTGGGAGCCGAATCCGCAGACGCGGAGCCGTTATGCGCGCGAATTCGCATTCCCGCATTCATGCGCGCGCGAGGTCGCTGTGTACGATGACGACGAGGGGGGGCGGCTGGTGGGAATCGGCCTCTTCGACGAAACCCCCAACGCCTTGTCGGCGGTGTTCTTCTTCTACGACCCGACCTATGCGCGGATGTCTCTAGGGACGGCGAACGTGCTGTCACTCATCGCAGACGCGCGCGCCACTGGCCGGGCTCACGTATATCTCGGCTACCGCGTCGCTGGTTGCGCTTCGTTGCGGTACAAGGCCAACTTCAGACCGCACGAATTGCTCCTCGGACGGCCCGAGATGGCGGAACGGCCCGAGTGGAGGGCGCCCGATGAGCTGCCCGATGGGAGGACAGCCAATGAATGACGCGATAGCGGTGCTCGGCATTTCGGGAAGTTTACGCAAGGCGTCCTTCAATACCGCGCTGCTCCGCGCAGCGATCGATCTCGCCCCGGACGGGATACAAATCGAGACCGCGGAGATAGGCGACATCCCGATGTACAACGATGACGTTCGCGCCGTGGCATTTCCAGAGCCCGTCGTCCGGCTTCGAGACCAAATCGCACGAGCCGATGCCCTTCTCGTCGTGACTCCCGAGTACAACTATTCGATCCCGGGTGTTCTCAAGAACGCAATCGACTGGGCCTCGCGGCCACCGAAGCAGCCCTTCGCGGGCAAGCCACTGGGGATGATGGGTGCCAGCGGCGGTTTGGGCGGTACGATGAGGGCGCAATACCACTTGCGCCAGATGGCCGTCTTTCTGGATATGCACGCGATCAACAAGCCCGAGGTCTTCGTGCGCAACGCTCAGACGATGTTCGATGACGGGGGCAAGCTTCGTGACGATGAGCTGCGGCAGCTCGTGCGGCAGTATCTCGATGCGCTCGCGGATTGGACGCGCAGGATTCGCCCCAGCACATCGCTGAGATGACTGCCCGCCTCAGCCCTTTCCCACCCGCGCGAGCAACCTCCGCAGCTTGCCGATGTCGAGAGGCTTCTCGAGACACTCGTTCACCACACTCTCGGCGAAGGCGCGGGCGCGCGGTGTGAAGGCTCCTCCCGTCATGAACACCATTCGCGTCGCGAGCTTCGGCGCGATCCGGAGCAATTCGGAGTACAAGTCCATGCCGGTCATCATCGGCATCATCAGGTCACACAGGATGACGTCGTATCGCTCCCCGGCACCGATGCAAACCAGCGCTTGCTCTGCGTCGGTTACGATCTTGACGTCGCTGTCCTCCGAAAGGACGCGCGCGATGGCATCGCCGACGAGGCGTTCGTCGTCGATGACGAGCAAACGGGAACGAACGGCGGCGCGCAGGTGCCCACTCGACGGCGCCGCGGCGCAGCGATTTGCCGGAGGGAGCACGACCTTGAATGTCGTGCCTCGGCCGGGAACGCTGCTCACGTGAATCTCGCCGCCCAACGCCTTTACCGTCCCATGCGAGATCGCCAGGCCGAGCCCCGTACCGCCCGCCCCTTTGGTCGTGAAAAACGGGTCGAAGATACACGGCATGTCTTCCGGAGTGATTCCCGAGCCCGTGTCACTCACTTCGATGACGGCGTACCCGCGATCATCCGCGTGCGTGAGAACCCGTATCTCGTGCCGATCCGCGTGGCTCTCGGGGATGGCTTGAGCCGCGTTGATGAGAAGGCTGAGGAACACCTGTCCTAGGCGCGCCGCGTTCGCGTCGACGGGGGGCACCTCGGCCAGGTTCTTCACGAGTCGCGCGCGATGGCGCATTTCGTGCCATGCCATCTGCACCGCGCTCTCGACGATTCCTCGCACGTCCGTCATGCCGCGCTGCTCGACGTTGCCCTGCGAGAACGTCAGCAGGTCGCGCACGATCTGTCCCACGCGGTTCACACCATCCACCGCGTCCTGGAGCGACTTGGCGAGCGCCGCGAGGCCGCCGCGTGGATTCTCGCTGAGCGTCGCGACGGGATCGTCGCTCGCGCACGCGGCTCGCAGGCGCCGCAAAACGTGCTCGACGTTCACGAGAAGGTAGGTCAAGGGGTTGTTGATCGCGTGCGCCACGCCAGCGGAGAGCGTTCCGATCGCCGCCATGCGATCGCGCTGGAGAAGCTGGTGCTGGAACTCGGCGCGATCCGTGATGTCGCGCGCGACGATGAGCACAGCATCCGTTCCTTCGAAATCAAGATGTGCAGCGATCGCCTCGGTCGTCCGGTAACCGCCCTGTCTGCGTTGCCATCGCAGACCGAACGGTTCCTGCGGCCCAGCCGATGTGACCGTCGTGACACTCGCCTCCAGCGTCGCGATCGCCGGCCGGTCGTCCACATGAATGAAGTCGATGAGCGGGCGCTCTACGATCTCATCACTCCGAACGCCGAGCACGCGCGAGAGGGTGGGGTTCGCATAGAGGATGTGACCGTCGCGGCAGACGACGATCAGCTCTCGAGAGATCTCGAGGACCGTGCGGGTGCTCTCCCGCGCTCGATGTAGAGCAGCATCCGTGGCATCGGCCTTCGCGACTCGCGGTCCGGCGCGCAGTGCCGGCTTGCTGCTACAGTCGGCGATTGGCCGTGCGCATTCGGCGTCCGAGTTCATCGTAGGATTGTCCGTGGGATGCGGTGGCATGCTTCGCCTGGCCAGGATGATTGAATTCAACGTCGACGAGTCGGCGCGTCTGCCCCAAGAGAGACCGGACGCCACCAGCGCGAGTAGGCCCGCGCAGCGCTGGCAATGGCCTGCAACGGCGCACGCGGGGCAAACAAGGTCCCCTCGCGCGCACTCGTGCCAGGGAAATCACTAGGTGCGGCGGCGACGATCTTCCGCAGCCGGACTTGTCGAAGGCGGCGCGCGCCCGGCAGAGCCAAGGGGAACGCGCGTCAGCCGTATGAGGATTGCGACGGCGGTCGCGCGCTTGACACGAGGTCGGCTGGCACGTAGGTTCCCGCGCCCGCCGCAGGCTAGTTGTCCGTCCCTTCGCTTCGCCCTGGCAAGAGACTGCGTCGGCAAAGGTCCCCACCCGTTATGGCATCTACGGTGTTGCAATCCATTCATCGGTCCCCCCAGAAAACGTTCGTGATGACGAAGGCACATGCCACGGCGTCGCGAGCCTGGTGGGTCGTCGACGCTTCAGGCAAACCATTGGGGCGCCTTGCCAGCGAAGTGGCGCGAGTGCTGCGTGGCAAACATAAGCCCCAGTACACACCCCATGAGGATACCGGTGACTTCGTCATCGTAGTCAATGCTGACAAAATTCTCCTCACAGGTTCCAAGCTAGACAAAAAATTCTACTATCACCACTCCGGCATTCCAGGTGGATTCCGGGCCGAGAGCTACCGGCACCTTCTCGCGCGCAAACCCACGTTTCCAGTGGAGAAAGCAGTGAAAGGGATGCTTCCGAAGGGCGTCCTTGGGCGGCGCATGTTCACCAAGCTCAAGGCTTATGCTACCCCGGACCACCCCCACGCGGCCCAGTTGCCCAAGCCACTACCCATCAAGTAAACGAAGGACGCATGGCCACCGCGACGACTTCCAACCGCACCTATGCCACCGGCAAGCGCAAGACGGCGATCGCTCGCGTGTGGCTCAAACCTGGCAGCGGCATCATCATCGTCAACGGTCGTCCGTGCGACGACTACTTCGAGCGCGAGACGTCGCGTATGGTCCTGCGCCAAGGCCTCGAGCTCATTGAAGTGCAAGACCAGTTCGACATTTTGGCGACTTGTCATGGCGGCGGAAAAAGCGCACAAGCCGAAGCCATGCGTCACGGTATCGCTCGCGCTCTTTGCACGTTCGATCCCGAAAGGCGTGCAGCCCTGAAGCGAGCCGGGTTCTTGACCCGCGACGCACGCAAGAAGGAGCGCAAGAAGTACGGCCAGCCGGGCGCCCGCAAGCGGTTCCAGTACAGCAAGCGCTAGGCCTATCCCCGGTTCTCATCCCGCGGCTGTGAAGATCCCGAGGTTCCTTCTCGCGACGTTCGGCTGCGCCGCAGCACTCGTTGGCGTGGCGTCGCCCGCCCGGGCGATCATCGTCGAGCGCGTCGTCGCCGTGATCGGCGAGCGACCCGTACTGTGG
>JALYHX010000640.1 GCA_030776305.1 Myxococcota bacterium | reverse complement strand
ATCGAGTCGACGCGCCGCGCATCGGCGGCCTTCGACACGATCGGGGACTACGAGCTCGCGCGCGCGGCGACTCAATCCGGCTTGGCGCAATTCGAGGGGATGCACGCGCTCGCGCCCGACAACGTGGATGCCCTCTTTCTGTTGGTCAAAGGGTGGTCGGGCTACGCATTCGGCTTCGTCGAAGACGAGATGGAGTCGGCACAAGACGCGGGCGACGAGGACATGGCCGACTATCACCGCAAGCGCGCGCGGATGGCCTACGACCGCGCCGTTTTTTACGGGTTACGCGCGCTCGCGCAAAAGGCCGATGGGTTCGACGAGGCGAAGAAGGGCGAGCAGAGTCTCTCGAAGTGGCTTGCAGAGCATTTCACCAGCCAGGACGACGTGCCCATCCTCTTCTGGACTGCGAACGCGTGGGTCTCGCGCGTGGACCTCCTGAAGGGCGAGGACGAGGAGGGCCCGGCGTTCGTCGCGGAGCTCTATGTGGGCGTGGCGATGCTCGAGCGGGTTGCTGCGCTCGATCCGAGCTTCGAGCACTTCGTTCCACTCGTCGCGCTCGGCGCCTACCACGCGAGAACCACGGTCGCGGAGCTCGACCAGGCCAAACAGATGTTCGACACCGCGCAGGCCAAGACGGAGGGCAAGTCGCTCATCGTCGAGGTGATGTACGCGACGAAGTACGCGTGCATGAAAGGCGACGGCGTCCTCTACCAGGGTCTCTTGAACAGGGTTCTTCAGGCGCAGGACCTTGATCCGCAGCAGCGACTCGCGAACGCGATTGCCAAGCGTCGCGCGAAGCGATGGCTCGGCAAGAGGCGCGCAAAAGACGAGTGCGGAATCGACCTCGCGGCGCCCGGTCCCTCCAAGTGACCATGGCCGGAGGGGACCCGGCGGGGTCCGACTCGAGCGCAGTGCCGTGGGGTCGGCCACTCGTGCGCATCGACGCCGCGTGGCAAACGTTCGAGGCGCGTGTCTGCGCAACCGTGCTCTTGGCTGAAACCGTTTCGCTCACGGTCTGGATTGCGCTCAAGGGGCTTTCATCCGACTTCACTTTAGGCGGCAATGCCGCGGGCCTCGTCGTTCGGAGCACCCTCTCGGCGGTCTTGCTCGGCGTCGCGGCGCACCTGGCGACCCGGAAGGGAAACGAGAGAATTCATCGCGTCGTCGTCAGCGTTGGGGTGATCGTCGGCCTCATCGCGGGCCGTTTCTGGGCACGCGCGGGGGTTCACTGGTCCTCGAATCTGCTCAACTGGCTGCAGAACGCCTCGTCGCTGATGCTCATCGGCGGTCTGCGCGGCCTGGCCACGCGCCTCACGTTGTGGCTCGCGCTGCTCGGCGCATCCCTTGCAACGTCGCGCGGAAAGCACATTCACGTCGACGTTTTGATCCGATACGTCCCGCGCAAGTTGCGCGCGGCAGCGGCCATCCTCGGCTGGCTCGCAGCCGCCGCCGTTTGCGTCGTCGCCGCCGTGGGCTTCGTCGACTACATCTGCATCGCTTCGTTCCGCGCGCCCGCGTCGCGACCGTGCCCCGAGGCCCCCACGCATCCGTGCGATACGTCCGGCTCGGAGAGGCTCGCCGTGGTGTGGCGCGCGGCATCGGCAGACGTGTTCCTCCTCGCCCGGCAAGCGTCCCTCGATATCAAGTCGTTGCCGCACGTCATCCTCGGCGAACCGTACGACCAGTGGATGACCGCGTCCGAATGGAACACGTGGCTCGACGGATCGGACTGGGCTGCGCACTTCGACAAAGGCGCGGTCGATGCTCTCCACATGGATCCATCCACACCGGATGCGACGCGGATGCCGCAGGTCAACAGTCCGGGCACGGGGGATGACGCACGCGGGCTTCTCATCCGGGAGCTCAACTTCGTCTTTCCCTTCGGGCTGTTGATGGTGGGGCTCAAGTTCATACTCCGGGTCTTGCTCGTCGCGACCGGCGCCGTTCGTTTCGATCCCGATGCGGAGCTGGACGACGAGGCTCTGACGCGCGCGCACGATCGTCAGGACGAGGCGCAGGCGCCGCTGACATCATGAACGCCTTGCCCGCCACGTTGGCGCCGTCCCGCGGTGCGAAGATTGGAATGGGCGTCGCCGGCGCTGTGGTGATCGCGATCACCATTGCGGC
>JALYHX010000639.1 GCA_030776305.1 Myxococcota bacterium | reverse complement strand
CGCCCATACCGAGGGTGAGCGGGGCGATTCGGCGCAAGATGGCGCGAACGTCGGCATCCAAGATCAAGTTCGGGCGTCCTGCGTAACCGAGCGCCCTCAGCGCTGGCCATTGCGCGGCGACCTGGAGGCATCCGCCGACGAGCGCACCCACGGCGAGCGCGAGGGCAGGGTCGTGGCCCCGCGATGCAAGCGCGGTGGGGAGGGCGAAGGCCGCGGCAAGGAGCGCGACGTTGAGCAGCGCGGGAGCGAACGCAGCAACCCCGAACCGCCCTTTCACGTTGAGTGCTGCCATTCCGAGCGCGGCGGTTCCCATGAAGAAGATGTACGGAAAGACAAGGCGCGTCAGCGAAACCGTTCGTTCGAACTGATGCGCTCGAGCATGGTATCCCGCGGCGAATAGTTCGGTGAGCGGCCCTGCGAGGACCACACCGAGCACGCTTGCGATTGCGAGCGTCACGAGCGACACGCCGCGAACGCGGGCAAAGAGGCGTTTGCCTCCCTCGTCGCCTTCTCGCGCGAGAGTCTGGGCGAGCACGGGCACCACCGCGCTCGATACGGCCCCTTCGCCGAGCAGCGACCGCAGGGCGTTCGGGATTGTGAATGCGACCCACCAAGCGTCCGTCGCATCTCGGTCGAAGATTGCCGCGAGAGCCACGTCGCGCAGCAGCCCGAGCACACGCGAGACAAGCGTTCCCGCGCCGACGACGCCGGCCCGCCCCACCAGACGATGCCTCTCGCTCTCCCCTGGGTTCCGGAACCGGGCGGGCGAGGTCATATTCCTGTGGTCCTCGTCGTTCGAACGCAACGGTGCCTGTGGCAAGTTCCCCATGCAGCTCACGGGCGCCGGTCGGCGTCGGCTACCGAACTGCGAGGCGGTTCGCCGCATGCCTCGCACCGGCAAAGGGTGCGCAAGAAATGGAAGCTGTAAATGCCGCTCGCGTGGCCGTCGAACCACTTGAGCGAGAGCGCGTACCCACCCACTGGTTCGATGTCGTCGAGCTCTTGCTGCATATCGGTCGTCTCGACGAATCGGACCTCGCCCGAGTGTCCCTGACAGCCGGCGCACGGGCAGTATCCACGCAAGACGGCGTGAGGATAGATTCCGCGATGACCGTCGGCCCAATCGATCTCGGTCACGCGTGCGCCACGCGGTGATCGCACCGCAACTGGCGTGTGGTGGGGGTCCTTGCTCATCGACCGTCCGACTCGCATGCAGACCCTTCGAACGGAGGTCCGAGTTCCTCGCCAAAATGATCGAGCCTCCCCATCATCGCCGTCGAGGCTCCAGTCCCGTATGTGCGGCCAGAGCGCGATCGATGAGCTTGAGCACCAAGTCCGCCTGCGTCTCGCTCACACTTTGCGACTGGCCCGCCGCGAGGGCGCGCAGTCCTTCGCGCTCGGCGACGGAAAGCACCGTAGTCGCCCCACCGCAGGCTCGGCATACGAGGCCCCCACGCGCGGGATCGATGCAGGCGGCCCTCCCCGATGGGCACGGGCGTTCGCACGACACACACTGGTCGACCTGGAGTGCGTAACCGACCGCCGCCAGAAGCGCGAGGCCTGCGCTTGCAAGTTCCTTGCGGGGCGATCGCAAGCCCTCCTCGAGCACGTCGAGGAGAGCGATGAGAACGATCCATCCCTGGGGCTCCGGCGTTCGCGGCGGGAAGAGATGGCGCGCCCATCGCAACGCGCTTCCCGCGGCCCCGAGCGCCTCCAGGTTCGCCGTCACCCGCGGACGTGTCCGCACGATGCGAGCCTCTTTCAGCGTTGCGAGCTCCCCTCCCTTGTCGTCGAGCATGACAGCGATTGTATGTACCGGCTCCAGCGCACCGCCGATGCGCTGCGGTCCCTTGCGTGCCCCGCGCACGACGGCGCTCACTTTTCCGAGTTGCTCGGTGACGAGGGTCGCAATGACGTCCGATTCGCCGAGTTCCACGGTTCGAACGACCAGAGCGTCGCTGTCGATACGAGTCACCCCCGCATCATGGCGCAAACCGGCGCTTGCGACAGCTCGGACGGCATGTCGTGTCCACGCGGTTTGAGCACGATCGACAGCGCGAGCGAAAGAAGGATGAGGAGCAGCACGAACGCGATCGCCACGCCAAACCTGCGCCCTTGGCCCTCGCGTGCGGCCTGCAGAGGCGTGAGGACGGGCAGGGGAGTGACATAGGCGACGCGTCGGCTGGAGGTGTACCGAGCAAGAACGTCCGCGGGCAGAAGGTCGATCGCCTGGGCATACGCTTTGAGAAAGCCGCGGACGAAGACCTCCCCGGGGAGTTCGTCGAACCGGTCGCTCTCGATCGCCTCGAGGGAGGCGAGCGGAATGCGCGTCACGCGCGAGAGTTCCGGCGTGCTGACGCCTTGCTGCTCCCGTTTGTGTTTCAGGAAACTGCCGAGGGTATCATTCATGGGCGGGGTGCTCGCTTGTGGTTCTTGTACGGCGACGCTCATTGGATCCTCGCCAGCGCTTCGACGCATGCCTTTCCGCTCCGCGAGTCGGCGCCGATGTCCCGGCACTTTTCGAAGTCCGTCCGCGCATCGGCGGCTTTGCCGAGTTGCAGTCGGACGCGGCCTCGCTCCTCCCAAGCGTCCTGGAGGTTCCTGCACTCGGGCGCATCCACGGTGACCGCGTTGGTCAGTGATTGTTCGGCCGCCACCAGGTCTCGCTTCTTCTCGTACGCGACACCCAACCGGTAGTGCCCGACGCAAAAGCGTGGTTCGGTGACGGAGACCTTCAAGGACTCAATCCCTTGGTCCACGCGTTCCGCCAGGACCTGCGCCCAACCGAGGTTTCCCCATGCGAGGAAGCTCGATTCGAACGCCGGGTCTTGGGTGAGTGGCTCGAGCACTGCGATCGCCTCCGGGTATCTCTTTTCGAGGATGAGGATCTGTCCCAGCGTGTTCTTCGCCTCGCGAAAACCGTCCTTGGCCTTCAACGCTCGCCTTACGTACGCCTCCGCATCGCTCAAACGGCAATCCGGATCGCGAAGCTCCAGCCGCCGGGAGCAAAAGTACAGGTGAATCGTCGAAGCGAAGTAAAGAGCGGGCGCGTTGTCGCCGTCGAGCTCGATTGCCGTCCGGCAATGATCGAGAGCGGGTCTGGGTTGGTTCTTGTAAAAGAGATCTCGTGCGAGGTCGTACTCGGCTTCGCTTTGGCGCTGGACGTTCGCGCCTGGAGCACTGGCGCCCCTGGCGCTGCATGCCGCAATGACAACCCAGAGCGTTGCGATTGCAAAGGTGGAAAATTGTGCGAAACGTTGCAATAACGCCACACCTCCGAGGCGGCCCCGGGGAAGTACCGCAGGCAGCCCGTCCGCGTCAACGGTTGGGCCCATTCGGCCTCCTGGGGCGACGGCGTAGGTCATTGTCAAGACTTCATTTCCAATCGATGCGCTCCGCGTCGGCGCGCCAAGAGCGCCGTCCCACCGAGGATATCGATCGCCGGGCGTGGGTTCGAACGCCCGAAGAAGCGCATCGTTTTCGCGTCTCGGCCGGTGCTAGGGTGAGCGATTAAGAGATGGGACGGTCGGAGAGCCAGTCGCGAACGACGAAGGAAACGAGCATCGAAGTTTCGCTCGACCTCGACGGCACCGGGCGCGCGGACGTGCAGACGCCGCTCCCGTTTCTCACGCATATGGTGGAGCAGATTGCGCGTCATGGCCTCATCGACTTGGTCGTGCGCGCGAAGGGCGACGTCGAAATCGACGGGCACCACACGACCGAGGACCTCGCGCTGGTTTTGGGCCAATGCGTTGCGAAGTCCCTCGGAGAAAAGGCTGGTATCGTGCGTTACGGGTGGGCGACGTTGCCGATGGACGAGGCGCGCGCGACTTGCGCTGTCGACCTTTCAGGCCGCGCCCATTTCGTGTGGGAGGTCCCGCTTCCCCACGGGGCGAAGCTGGGAACCTGGGACGTCGAACTCGCGCCAGTGTTTTTCGAAGGATTCGCGCGCGGCGCCCAATGCAACTTGCACATTGTGTTGCACCGCGGCGAGATCCTGCATCACATGGTCGAGATCTGCTTCAAAGCTTTCGCACGAGCGCTGCGCGAGGCCGTGAAAATCGAGCCCCGCGCCATGGGGGTGCCGTCGACGAAGGGCAGCTTGCAAGACTGACCACGGTGACGACTCCCCCGACGACCGGGAATTTGACCCTGGCGCGCACGTTGTCGCACCATTCCGCCATGATTGAACGTCGCGTAAAACGAAGCCTCTATCGTAGCGAAGCACTTCAATATCTCGTCGAGACCGTTGCCGACCGAAGCGGAGTCCGAGCGCTCGTCCTCGTCGACGACGCGGGGAGCATCATGGCCGGCATGGGGATGCCGGCGGAAGTGACGGGCCTCGCGCACACGGCGCGCGACGTGGCATGGAGGAGGGCGTCTCCCGCGGACATCGACGTCGCCACCCGCGGCCACGATGTTACGGCGCGGACGGTCGCCACGCGCGATGGGCTCGTTTATTTCGGCGCGCTTGGGGACGCCTTGGCGGGTGTTGGCGACGCAGTGCGGGCCGTCCAGCGCATCTTTGTCGAAACGTACGCATGAGTTCCCGGCCTTCGCTCGCAACGAAGGTCTGCATGCCCCGCAACCCGGCGCCGCCCTCGGCCTAAAAAAGAACGAGCTCCGCGCCGGAACCACCCTCACCCCAGCTCCCACAAACCCGCGCTTCGTTCCTCGGCGTGTCGCAGCGGCGGGCCTTGAAGCCGATGCGTTCGCCTCGCTCACCGCGCATGCCGAGCACGTCGAACGGGATGGCCATTTCGATGGCCCACTCTTCATCGAAGTCGGTGGAGTCATTCAGCGTCCCGTCTTGCTCATGAGAAACATGGGCGCCGCTGTTCCACGAGTAGTTGAAGGCCTCGCCACGCGACCGTATCGCATCCGTCAGCGTTCCCGTGGGCGAGACTTCGATCGCGTACTCGACGTCACCGCGCGTGAAGACCAAACGAAACGAGTCGTCCAACCATAGCGGTCCATCCGCTTCGGCGGCGCGCGAGCGGATGTCTTCGTCCGCCGCATAAAGGGCCAAATACAGGTGGCCGTCTCCCCAGACCAACCTCGTCTCGGAATACGGTCTGGCCGGGGTGCCCTTGTCCGTAAGGAACGGCCCTGTGCGCGCGGGGCCTGCTTGGCTCGTCCAACCGGGGTCGTCCGTGTCACCGTCCAGGACGATGCCGCCAGTCATGTGCGGCACCCGCAGAACGACGCCGCGCAGTCCGGCCGCGCGGGGCGTAACGGCACTCCCCGAGCTGAATCGCGTAATGGCGCGACGGAGAGCCAGGGTCATGCACGCGGCGCCGATGACGCCGCCGACGCAAACCAAGCGGGCGCGCACGGGGATGTCCCGCGACTACCGCCGCTCTTCTCGCCGTTCTTCTCGTCGTTCTTC
>JALYHX010000638.1 GCA_030776305.1 Myxococcota bacterium | reverse complement strand
AGCGTGACCTGCTCGATCACGTTCTCGTCGCTCTCGTTGTCCCACTCCCCCGCGACGAACTTCATCGGCCACGCACGCGACAGAGACCATCTTCGTAGCGTCGTCCCGTCGCGGTCCTGCTGCACGACATCGAGGTTGCGCTTGTAGACGGGTCGACGAGACCGAGGCATACAGTCACCGGTATGTGACAACACGCCGACCTCATTGGCCAGCGACCGCGCGCCAAGCCGGCGGGAACGGGCTTGGCCGCGAACCGGATGCGGTCGATGCGAAGGCCAGGTGCTCGGTTTGCGGCAAGCTCCGTGCGGTTCATCGTGGCGTCATCGTGACCCATCAGAAGGGTCTCGGGAAGGTTTGCGTCGGGTCGCGCAAAGCGCCAGGATGACGAGCGACGGTCCAGATTCAACGGAGCGGAAGACGCTTGCGGGTCCTCAGCATCTCTTCCGCGCGCGCCCCGGGAACGGGCGGGCTGAACAAGTAACCTTGCATCTGATCGCAGCCAATCGACGATAGAAGCTCCAGTTGCTCGACGGTCTCGATTCCTTCGGCGACCACTTTCAATTCAAGCCCGTGGCCGAGCCCTAGGATCGTCGTTGCTATGAGTCGATCGCGGACGTCGGTCGTGATGTTGCGGATGAACGCGCGATCGATTTTGAGGCCGTTGATCGGAAACCGCGTCAAGTAGTTGAGCGATGAGTAGCCCGTTCCGAAATCATCCACGGCGAGCTCGATGCCGCGCTCTCGAAGCGCGTGCATCGTTGCGATCGCGCCTTGTGAGTCCTTCATCAGACTGCTCTCGGTCAATTCGAGTATCAGCCACCGCGCGTCCATTCCAACCTCTTCCAAGACGCGCGAAATCGCATCGACCAGACCCTTCTCCTGAAACTGACGAGCGGCGACATTCACGGCGATCTGAATCGATGGCAGTCCTTGCGATTGCCACACCTTGTTCTGTGCGCATGCGGTGCGGAGGACCCACTCGCCGAGAGGGACAATGAGCCCGGTTTCTTCCGCCAAGGGAATGAATTCCGATGGGCTCACGAGACCGAGCTCCGGATGGTTCCACCGGACCAAGGCTTCCAGTCCGATGATGCCGCCTGTCCGGAGATCGACCAAAGGTTGATAGTGAACGGCGAACTCATTTCGCTCCAGCCCTCGGCGTATCGCGCCTTCCATCGCGAATCGTTTGAGCGATTGGGATTGAATGTCCGCCGAGTAGTGCTGGTAGTTGTTTTTTCCGAGCTCCTTGGCGCGATACATCGACGCGTCGGCGTGCTCGATGAGCGTGTCGGCATCTAAGCCGGCATTGGGAAAGTAACTGATACCGATACTCGCCGTGATATGCAGCTCGTGCGATTCGACGGGAAACGGCGTGGACAATAGGCGGATGAATTTGTCCGCGATGACCGTTAGATCGATCACCTTGGCAACGTCGGCGAGAATGACGACGAACTCGTCGCCGCCCAGGCGACCCACAGTATCTCCATCGCGCACCGCGGATTCCAATCGCCGGGCGACGCCGATGAGCAGCTGATCACCGAAATGATGGCCGAGAGTGTCGTTGATTAGCTTGAACCGATCGAGGTCCACGAAGAGAACCCCCACGAAGCGATCGTGACGCGCGGGTCGCGCGATCGCTTGCGTCAAACGATCCCGAAGGAGCGAGCGGTTCGGTAGGTTCGTCAAGATGTCGTGCGTCGCAAGATGGCTGAGTCTCTCCTCGGACGACTTCCGGAGGGTGATGTCCTCTCCGGTACCGGTCATTCGGACAGGCGCCCCGCGTTGATCCTTGAACACGCGGCCGTTGGCCTGAACGACTCGAATCACGCCGTCCGGGCGAACGATGCGATGCTCGAAGCGAAAGGACCCACCTTCCCGCGATGCGCGCTCGATGTGACCCCTCGCCACGTCTCGATCTGCTGGAAGGATCCGCTCCAGATACCCCTCATACGTCAACGGACGCTGCTGCGGCAGACCGTAGATTGCGTACATCTCCGCGGACCATTCGAGCGTATTCGCCGCGACGTCCCACTCCCAGCTTCCGAGGTGCGCGATGGCTTGCGCTTCGCGCAACGCGGCGTTGCTCTGCTCGAGCAAACGGCTGAAGCGGCCGATCTCGAGACTCGTTCGAACGCGCGCGACGAGCTCGCGCGCGCTGAATGGCTTGTTCATGTAGTCGTCGGCACCTGCTTCGAGCCCGTCCACCAGGGATTCGTCGCCGGCCCGCGCGGACACCAGAATTACCGGAAGGGTCCGGGTGCTTGCGTTCGCCCGAAGGCGCGCGAGCAAGCCGAACCCGTCGAGCTTCGGCATCATGACGTCGGTGAGAAGCAGATCAGGCCGTCGTTCGTGAATCGCGACCCATGCGGCCTCGCCGTCCGGGACTGTCACGACATCGTAAAGCGCGCCGAGGAGCGTTCGGACGTACTCGCGCATGTCTGCATTGTCGTCAGCGACGAGAACGTGGGGTCTCGGCTTCGCGCCGCCGGCAGGGGCTGTGATCGCTGCGGACGTTTCCGCGGAAGCGTCGCGTTTCTGCGGAAGCCACCCGATTGCTTCACCGACATACGCGTCCGGTCGGATGCTGGTCGGCGATGTTTGCCCGGTGCCGACTCGCTGCGCGGGAAGGTGATCGTTTCCGAACGGGACGGAAACCGTAAACGTGCTTCCTTGGCCGAGAACACTCGTAACGCGAACACTTCCCCCGTGAAGCTTCACCAGCTCTTCGACGAGCGACAGCCCGATGCCCGTTCCTTCGTGCGTTCGTCCCTGCGTCCCCTGAACGCGGTGGAAACGCTTGAACACATTCTCGAGCTCCGAGGGTGGAATGCCGCACCCCGTGTCTTCGACGGACATCTCGACGTGGTCGCCCGCCGGCTGTAGACGCAGAGAAATCCGGCCGCTCAGCGTGAACTTCGTCGCGTTGGAGAGCAGGTTGAGCGTGATCTTCTCCCACATGTCGCGATCGACGTAGACCGCCTCCGGAAGGGAGGCGCAATCGACGTTGAATTCCAAACCCGCCTTCTCGATCGCCGAGCGAAATGCGCTAGCGAGGTGACCGGTCAACGTCTTGAGATCCGTCGCCTCGTAGGCAGCTTGGGTGCGGCCTGCTTCGAGACGAGAAAAATCGAGAAGCGTGTTGACCAACTTGAGGAGCCGCAGCGAGTTTCGATGTGCCGTCTGCAGCCGCGCGAAGCGCGCCGCGGGAAGAGGATCGATCTGCTCGGCCAGCTCGTCCTCCAATGGCCCCAGCATCAGCGTCAACGGAGTGCGAAATTCATGGCTGACGTTCGAGAAGAATTCGGTCTTCGCACGGTCAATCTCGGCCATCGCGTCGGCGCGCTTTCGCGCTTCGTCATGCGCCAACGCGTTTGCCACCGCCGCCGTCACGCTGCCCGTTAACAGATCCAAGAATGTGCGATATGTCTCGTCGAACGGCAACCGGGAGCTGACCCCGAGAATGGCGACGCCGATGGGTCGCTCGCCGCCCGGCTGCGTGATCGGATGCACAATCGCGACTTTTGGCGGTTCGGGGTAGGGGCCGCACACGAAGGGTCCGAACTTTCGTTTGAGATCGTGGACCTCGTGAATTTGATTGGTGTCCACGACGCTTCGCAGCGGCCAGCTGGCTTCGCTTGCTGCGTCGAGGTTCACGGCGGAAGCGGTCAACGCGGTATCCGGCGATAGGCCCGTGCGTGCGGTCAGCGTGGCTCGCGTCCCTTCCGCGTCGAGCGAATAAAACAAGGCCAAGGGAAGGTCGAGGTCGAAGGCGGAAAGGGTGTCCGCTGCGATCCGAAAAGCGTCTTCGGTGGTCTGCGCTTTCGCGGCGCAAGCCGCAAGGTCGCGCAGCGCGCGTGTCCGCCGCTCGTTGACCATTCTGCTCGTCGTCTCGGTGACGGGGTGGAAGAGGCCGCCGACCCGACCTGTCTCGTCACGAATCGGGCTAAACGAGAACGTGAAAAACGCCTCTTCGAGGTACCCGTTCCGGTCGAGGAACATGCGTTGATCCTCGAGGTAGGACGCCTCGCCCGTCAGCGCGCGCTCGAAAGCCTTCCCAATCACAGGCCATGCCGAGGCCCAGCACTCGCGAAAATCCTGTCCCATCGACTGCGGATGCTTCGCGCCGCAGATCGGCCAATAGCCGTCGTTATAAATTTGAACTTGCTCGTCTCCCCACACGAGGCAGATGGGAAAATTGGAAGCAAGGCAAAGACTGACGGTCGTCGTCAAGCTTTGCGGCCAGCCATGAATGGGACCGAGCGGCGTCCGTGCCCACTCCTTCGAGCGAATCAGCTTGCCCATCTGGCCACCGCCAGTGAGCCAGTCCGCGTCGCTCTCATGCGATGCGTGCTAGGATGTGTGCTTATCGTCTCCCCCGCTCGTGGCATTTACGCACGATACCAGAA
>JALYHX010000637.1 GCA_030776305.1 Myxococcota bacterium | reverse complement strand
GGCGTGGCTCCGAAGATCGCTTCCATCAGCTCGGTGCGCCCGGACCCGACGAGTCCGGCGAAACCAAGGATTTCGCCGCGTAGCGCCGTGAAGGTCACGCCCTCGGGTGCGCCGCGGATGACGAGATCCTCGACCACCAACACTTCTTCTCCGGGCGGGCGCTCGTGCTTGCTCGGAAAGTATTGGCCCGAGAGCTCGCGTCCGACCATCATCGCGACGATCTTGCCGTGGGTGGCTTCGTCTCGTCGCAGATCCCCGACGTACCGGCCGTCGCGTAGCACCGTGATCCGGTCGGCCAGGTCGAGCACCTCGTCCATCCGGTGTGAGATGTAGATGATGCCAATCCCTTCGGATCGCAGCTGTCGGATGATCTTGAACAAATGTTCGGACTCGCCGGCCGTAAGGGACGAAGTCGGCTCGTCCATGATGAGGATGCGCGCGTCGTGCGAGAGCGCCTTGGCGATCTCGACCATCTGCATCTGACCCGACGTCAGCGTCGATACGGGCGTCGTCGGCGGAAGAGACAGGCCAACGCGAGCCATCAACGCGGCCGCGTTGGCGTTCATTTGCGTCCGCGGGAGTGGCGAGATCAATGGCGAGCCCGGCTTCTCGTTCCCGAGGAAGATGTTCGCGGCGATGTCGAGATTCGGGGCGAGCATCAACTCTTGGTGGATGAGGGCGATCCCCAGGCGCTGTGCTTCGCGGATGCCGGACAGCACGACGGCCGCACCGTCGATGAAGATCTCCCCTCCATCGGGCAAATGAGCTCCGCCCAGGATTTTCATCAACGTGCTCTTGCCGGCGCCGTTTTCGCCCATCAGCGCGAGCACTTGGCCTCCCTGGAGGCTGAGGGAAACGTTCTCGAGCGCAATCACCCCGGGGAAGCGCTTCGTGATGCGCCTCATCTCGAGCAGGCTCGAAGCTGGTGCACCCGTGCTCATGAGACACCGGCGATCCGCGTAATGCGCCGGCTTCTCACATTTCGCTCGTCACGCGCTTCGTCGTCACTTCTTCATCTCTTCGAGTTGCTGCTTGAACTTTGCCACGTTCGCCTTGTTGATGACCTCGACCCCGGTGTCGACGATCCGGTCCGGCGGAAGAGTGGCCTTGGCGGTGTCTCCCTTGGTCGCCAGGTCGTGCATCCACTTGCTCGACAGGTATCCGAACTGGAACGGCTTCTGGACAACCGTGACCTGGATGGTGTCGTTGGCGATTCCGGTGAGCGTGCCCTCTTCCTCATCGAACACCGCGGCAATGATCTTGCCCTTCTTTCCCAGAGCCTCGATCGCCGCGGCGATCGCGGGTCCATTGTACGACCAAAGCCCCGCGACGAGGTTCAAGTCCCCATGGGCATTGATGATGTCTTCCACGTTTGATCGCGCTTTGGCCCGATCGGTGTTGTCCTCCCGCTTGTCGACGATATCGATCTTGTGTCCCGCGATCGCGTCCTGGATTCCCTTGAGACGCTGCGTCGCGTTGTCCGCCGACAGGGTGCCCACGAAGACCGCCATCTTGCCGCCATTCGGGAGAAGCTTCGTGATCTCACCGCCGAGCACCTTGCCGGCCTCGTAGTTGTTCGTCCCGATGTAGAGGAGACGGTTCGACTTCGGCGCATCCGAGTCGAACGTGATGAGCTTCGTCTTCTCGGCCACCTTGTTGAGTACGGGGACCTGATCGTTGGGCGCAATCACGCTGACCGCAATGCCGTCGTAACCCTGGCTCGCCAGATTCTCCATGATCTGGTTCTGCTCTTCGGTCGTTCCGTTGGGCGGCATTTTAACATCGACCTGGACCTTGCCCTCCTGCTCGTACTTGTGAACGCCGGCCGCTGCGATCTTCCAAAACTCACTCGCGTTGTTGGTGACGAACGCGAGCTTCACGACCTTGGACGATCCGGCTCCGCCGCGGTCGCAGCCAAGGCTCAGGACGAATACACCCGCAAGCAGGGCGACGAGCCCCCAGCTCAACTTCGACATTTGGAACATCTTCACAGCAGTCTCCTTGCCTCGTTGTGCCCCGATCCCGCGATCATGCAATTCGTAGCCAGATTGCCGGACAGCCCGCGCAGCGCGGCGCGCGATGGTACCGATCTGCGCCTGCTTTGTCACTCTCCGGGGTTCGTCCACGCCGTAGCCAGCACCCGGCCTACTCGGTCGAGAACCGATGGATCATCACGTGCTTGTACGTCTGACCAGGCTTGAGGACGACCTCGTTCTTCCACGCAGGCACGTTGATCGAGTTCGGGAACTTCTGCGTCTCGATACAGAATGCGTCGTATTGTTTGTAGACGTGTCCTTTGCCTTTGATCGTCCCGTCGAGGAAGATTCCCGCGTAGAACTGAACGCCCGGCTGGTCGGCGTCGAGGGTCATCACCCGACCTGATTTGGGATCTTTGACGCGCGCCACCGGACGAAGCGCGTGCGGGTCGCCATTGACGACGAAGTTATGGTCGTAGCCGATCGGGTTGCCCGCGACGGCGACGGCCTTCAGGTCTTTGCCGATTGGCTTTGCGGTCGTGAAGTCGAACGGGGTCCCCTTGACGGGCTTCACGGCTCCCGTCGGTACGACGGGGTCGCCTGGCGTGTATTTGTCGGCCATGAGCGTCAGCTCTTGATCGACGACGGGCCCCGAATCGTAACCGCCGAGGTTCCAATACGTATGATGGACCATGTTGATGATGGTCGTCTTGTCCGTCGTGGCCTCCATGTCGACCTTGAGCTCGTTGTCGTTCGTGAGGGCGTAAGTCACTTTTGCGGTGACGGCGCCCGGGTAGCCTTCTTCTCCGTCCTTCGAGACGTACGTGAACTTGATCGACGGTCCGTCCTGGGTCTCGCTCGGCTCCGCGTCCCAGACGACTTTGTCCCATCCCTTCTTTCCACCGTGCAAATGGTTCGGAGGATTGTTGATGGCGAGCTTGTACGTCTTTCCGTCGAGCTGAAATTTGCCGTCCTTGATTCGATTACCCACACGACCCACGATGGCTCCGAAATAGGGAGTGGCCTTGAGATACCCGTCCAGGTTGTCGTATCCGGCCACGATGTCGGCGAGCTTGCCGCTCTTGTCCGGCACATGAAACTCCGTGATGATGGCGCCGTAGTTGGTGACCTTCATCACGAGGCCCTTGGTGTTCGTCAATGTGTAGAGGCTGACGTCTTTGCCGTCGGCGCTCCCAAAGGGACTCTTGCCTATCGCGGCGGGCTTGGTGACGTCCGCATTGGCGTTGGCCATTGGAGATGAGGCCGACGGCGCGGCGATTGCCGTGGGTCGATCGCTGGGGGGTTGCGCGCCGGCTGGCGATGCAGCGACGGATGGTGCCGTCGTGCTCGACTGCTGCCCCGCGCAGGCGTTCAAGAACGCTCCAAAGATCGTCATGCCCAAAGATGCCGTGAAACGTGGAGCTCGCATGTGGTCATCTCGCTCTGTCGTTGTGAGAGAAGGGGTGGTTTCGATGTGGAAGCACGGCGCTCCCCCCCCAAGCAGCCGCGGCCGTTCGGTCCTGATCGACGTTCCTGGCGGGGCTTCGTCGACGATGAGCCGCCTGGCTGGACGCGAGTGTAGGGCATCCTGCGGGCCATGCGCACTCGGTTTTGGTTTGCTTTTGATTCGCCGGCAACCGCCAATGTAGGCGCACTTTTGCGGCGCAACTGAACGTCTAGGCCTCCTCAGCATCCGCGAACGTTCCAGCGTATGGCGCTACCGAGGTTGGGGCGTCACTGCGCCGCCCGGGTGGAAGTTCGCGCGCGGAGCCACTGGATGCCGTGGGTCATGAAAGCCCAGTCGACCATGTGACCGGCGTTGCGTTCCTCGACGCGATACGGCCACCCCATTCCGGCGAGCGCTGCGGCGAATGCGCGCGAATGACTCGCCGTTTGCGTGTCCGAGGCGCTGACGCCGACGAAGACCGGCGCTCGTTTCGTCGTCGAGGATTGGTTGCGAATCCAGGAGGCGCCGCCGACAAGGACGATGTAGCCATCGACGTCCAGCACACCGCGGATGACGAGCGAGCTCGCGTAGTAAGCGCCGCTCGAGAAGCCGACGACGAAGACCTGATCGAAACCGTGCCCGAGACGGTGCTCGAGATCACTGCGCGCCTTCTGAATTCCCTCGACGATCTGGGCTTCCTGTTGCTCCTGCGCAGTACGCGACGTGGGCCACACGTACGCGTTGCCCACCTGGGGCGACGTCGGCAAAAGGACGGTGAACGCGAGTCGCTTTGCGTGAATGGCCATGGCACGCTGCTGAAGCCACTGAAACCCAGGGGTCGTCGCCAGCAAGCCATGAAGGTAGATGACAAGCGTGCGGCGGCCATCCGCCGGTGTGCCGCCTTCGAAGAAACACACCTGGTCGGATAGCTGCGAGACTTCGGGCGCGCACCAAGGCGCCGAGGCGACACGGGCCCCCGGGCCTCCGCTTTGCGACCTGTCTGCCGAGGCGCGCGATGCGGTGCCCAGCACGCCGGCCAAGATAGCGACGGAGGCGAGCGACGGACGCACGCGGCGATGCCTACCACATGCGGCAGGTACGGACGAAAGCTCCAGGATAGACTCGCCATCATGCGGATGGCGAAGGTGACGACGGCCAGTGGCAAATTCGGCCAGAAGGTGCAAATCGGGGCTCACGTCCTTGCGGCGGACGAGCCGCTGGAGACCGGCGGTGACGATATCGGCCCCGCCCCCCACGAGTGGATCCTCGCCGGGCTTGGCGCCTGCACGTCCATGACGCTCCGAGCGTACGCGGCACACAAGGGATGGCCTCTCGAGTCGGTGGAGGTGATCGTGGAGGGACACCATCGCGATGGGGAGTTCATACTGACGCGACACGTGCGCGTATCCGGCACCTTCACGGTGGAGCAACGGACTCGGCTACTCGAGATTGCGAACAAGTGCCCCGTACACAAATCACTCTCCGGGACCATTCGCATCGAGACGGATCTCACTTAGTCCCGGGTGTATCAACCGCAGTGAGATGACACCGTCGATGTCGACCACTCGCGCGCCGCCGGTCGCGTCCGATGCCGTGGGCGTCTTTCCGGTGAGCTGTCTCGCCCGGGTCTGCGTCAGTGGTGCTGGCGCGCCGGCCGCCAAGAGCGACGCCAGGTGGGGTCGACCCGCTTGCCCAAAGGGGGGGCGTGGAAGGACGTCGCCGGAGGCAGCGTGACGAATGCATGCGCAGTCGCGGTGGGCGGCGCCATCCTGCTCCTGTCAGAGCTCGCCTCCGCGAACGGTCGCTTCCCCGCATCGAACCAGATCGTCTTTTCGCCCACTGACCGGAACGTCGTCGTCGCGCGCACGACCTACGGCATCTTGCCGAGCCGCGACAACGGCGCAACGTGGTCGTTCCTTTGCGAGGACGCTCTCGGCCTGCCATCGAGCGCTTACCAGGACCCGGAGATCGGGCTGACATCGGACAACGCGCTCGTTGCAGGCACGCAGTACCCGGCGGTGGGGCTCGATGTTTCGGTCGACATGGGATGCAGCTGGAGTTGCTTGGCCGGCGCGGTCGCGAACCAGAGTATTGCAGACGTCGTCGTGCGGCGGGACCTGCCGCACACCGTGCTGGCCCTCGCGTCGACGGTTCTGGCCGCGGACGCTGGCGGCGGCTATCTGTCGCAGGTATTTCAGAGCAGCGACGACGGTGCTCATTGGACCGCGCTCGGCGTGCCGCTCGATCCGAGCGCGCTCGTACAGACCATCGATGTGGCGAACGGCGATACGCAACGCATCTACGTTTCTGGTACGCGCGACTTCGGACCGAACCGGAAGGCATCCCTGTTCGTCTCGACCGACGGCGCCGCGCACTGGACCGAACGGCCGTTGACCGCGTTCGATGCGACCACCGAGGACGGGATTTTCATTGGAGCCGTCGACCCTACGGTCGCAGATCGCGTGTACCTCCGGTCGAGCGCTTTGGGAGCTTACGACCCATCGACGGGTGTCGAGACCAGCGGAGGTCAATCGCGGCTCTTCGTGACGGCTGATGCCGGCCAGTCCTTCCAAACGATCGGACCATTCGGCCTTATCCCCCCGAACAACGCGACGGGCGGAGGAATCCTGGGGTTCGCGTTGTCCCCCGATGGGTCGAAGATCTACGCGGGAACCAAGGCTGCTGGCCTTTTCGTCGCCACCCGAGCCGACATGATGTTCCGAAGTACGTCGTCCATCCACGTGCAATGCCTGGCGACGCGGGGAGCCGAGCTATGGGCCTGCTCGGACGCGGTGAGCGGTTTTATCGTCGGTGTCTCAACCGACGACGGCACGACCTTCGCCGCGAAGATGACGACGATCACGAGTTTGGCAGGACCCGTCGCTTGCGGAGCGGATGCCGCCGGAGGTCTGGCCTGCGGTGCGACCGTCGCTGGGTCGCAGTGCGCCGAACCTTTCGACGCGTTCTGCAAGTCGTTCGCGCCGAATGGCGTCTGCAGTACCGATGCGGACGGCGGCGATCGCGCCACCGCTCACCAGCCACAGCCGAAGCACTCTTCGAGTGGATGCTCGGCTGCGGGTGGCTCACCGAGAGCTGGCTTCGCCATCGTCTCCGCCTTGGCGGCCATGGCGGCGTGCCGCGCGCGCCGCATATCGCGGGCACCAAGACGAACCAAGAAATCCGGATCCATGAACCGCACGCTTGGGACGCGCTAGTCTCATCGCCGTCGTGATGTTCCCTTCGGCACGGCCGTCCCGGGGGGGGCGGCTTTGGGCGTGGTGGCGATGCCCTTGCCACGGATCGCCTTGTAGGCCACCCAGCACGAAGGGCATCGCCATTCCATCGCGTGCGACCCATCCGGATGAACTTGCCGGATCACGCGCCAGCCGAAGTTGGCACTGATGAGGGTGTAGTCGGTATTCGCTTCTGGCGCTTCGGTGCCGCACTGGACACATTTCGGAGAGCTACTCATCGTCGGCTCGGCTTTAGGATAACGCCAAAACACAAAACGTCTAAATTCGCAGCAAATCGTCACATCATCCAAGCGTTCTTACCTGCACCTACCGACGCGAAACGGCCCTCGGAGGGCACTTCCTCCGTCGACGGTCACCCGTAACCGCGGCAAAGGTGAGCGCGGGCGCCTCGAGCGAAGTGCGCGACGCCTCAAAATGCAAAAGCCTTTCGCCAGGGACATGGGTCTTCTTGTTGTCGCGAAACCAATGTTGAGGTCTGGGCGCGGCGGGAGAGCAAGGGGCACGGTAGGCCGCTCAAGTTTCTCCATCTTGTAAAGGAAAAAACTCTTCGCGGGCCGCAACCAATGGAGACGCGTTGGAC
>JALYHX010000636.1 GCA_030776305.1 Myxococcota bacterium | reverse complement strand
GGGGTACCTCGTGCGATCGGCGCTACGGACATCGGCGGTCTCGGCGGTCGCCGCGGTGGCGGGATGGGCGGCGGCACGACTGGCGACTTCGCGGGGCCTGGCTGCCGGGTCCTTGTTGCCTGGGGCGGCGGGAACGGCCGCTTTTGGAATCGTTTTTTTGGTAGGGGCATGGGGCATGCGTTCGACCGAGCTCGAAGAGATTTTGGCGGCCGCGCGCCATCGACTGACGCGGCGCAAGGCATAAATGACACGCGCCGATCAGAGCAGCGAGACACGCGTGGTCGATGCGCAATTCGTCGCGGGGGCCGTGGACGCCACGTCTTTGCCGCCCCCCACGCTCCTCGAGATTGCCTTCGCGGGGCGGTCGAATGTCGGCAAATCCAGCTTGCTCAATACGATGATGCAACGCCACGCCCTCGCGCGAACGAGCCGTACGCCCGGATGCACGCGGCAGGTGAATTTCTTCGAAGTACGCTGCGCCGACGGGCTGGCGGTCCGATTCGTCGATTTGCCAGGCTATGGATGGGCGCGGCGCTCGAAAACGGAACGCCAAGAATGGAAAGGGATGATCGAAGGATATTTGCGGAGAAGAACGGGGCTAAAGGCCGTCGTGGTTCTCGTCGACGTGCGACGCGGTATCGAGGCCGAAGAGAAGCAGTTGGTGGACTTTCTCCAGGACCCCCGCGCGGTAAGCGGGACACCTTTGCAGATCATGCTCGTGGCGACCAAGATCGACAAAGTCGGCGCGGCGGCGAGAAAGCTCGCGCTGTTGGACGTCAGGCGCGGGGTGAGCGAAATGGAAGCGAAGGTCATTGGCTTCAGCGCCGTGACCGGCGACGGGAGAGAGGAACTATGGGCCAGGATCCGGAAGGCCGTGCTCTAAGCGATGGTGGGGGCGATCGATCGACACCGGGGGGGAGGCATCGCTGCCCGTTCGCAGGTCCACGGAGCCGGCTTGCCCGCGCCGACGGCATGGGCTAATTCAGACCCTCCGCGGCAGCCGGGCGCATAACTCAGCGGTAGAGTGCGTCCTTCACACGGACGAAGTCGGGGGTCCGAATCCCTCTGCGCCCACGGATAACACTGAGTTTCGGCGGCGATCGGGCGCACGGCGCTCGAACCGTCCACGCCGGGGGCCTGAATCGTCACGCCCGGCGGGACCTTGCGTGGCCCTTCCGCGAGTGCTCCGATAGGCAGTCGAGGGATGGCCGCGTCTGGGATCGCGCGCATCGCAGCCGTGCGCATGACGTACCGCGCGTGCACTCGCGGATCGGAGTGCGCGGCAAGGTGCATCGCGTGCTGCTCGTTGACGCCGGCCTCCGCGAGCGCCGTGTTGAACGAGCGGCGGAACGAGTGCCAGTCGCTGAGAATCGGTCGGTGGACCGTAGAGAAACGCGCGCCGATCGAGATCGTCGACGAAGGCGCGCATGGCACGCCGATCGTCGGCCAGAAAGTAGTCCAGCTCTGCGCAATGCGACAAACTTCATCGCGATGTCTCGGTCGGAGGTCGAGGGCAACGGCTTCCAGTCGCGACCAGTTCGCGCAAGGCGGCACGTAGCCGATCCATTTATGTCGCGTACTCCGCTCGATCGCGCATGAAACCGCTCGCGCCGTTGCGGATGCGGCACATCACGGTGCCGACATCCGCCTCAGAGCTCATCGCTTTTCCCAGCCCTCGCGAGCCAGCAGCGCGGCGACGCGGGCACGAACCTGGTCGCGTATCTCGCGCACGCGCTCGATCGGTTTGCCCTTGGGGTCCTCGAGTGGCCAGTCGTCGCTGCGCAGACCGGGCACGACCGGGCACTGCTCGCCGCATCCCATCGTCACCAGCATTTGCGCGCTCCGCGCCAGCTCGTCAGTGAGCTTCTGCGGCTTGCGGTCGCTCAAATCGATCGCGACCTCACTCATCGCCTCGAGCACCTCCGGATGCACGCGCGCCCCCGGCTCGGTGCCCGCGGAGACGGCGTGCGCCTTGGTCGAATCGGCGAGCGCGTTGAACCAGGCGGCCGCCATCTGCGAGCGGCCCGCATTGTGAACGCATGCAAATATCACGGTATTCACGAGACCTCCTCGGTTCGAACGCGTGCGATGACGCGATCGGCCACGGCCGGAAGTGATGGCGCGAGCCAGCGAAACAGCGCGGTTGAAGCTGCCGCACCGAGGAGCTGGGCGACGATGAACCCAGGCGCATCCGCAGGGCGGATGCCGGCGAACGTGTCGCTCGCGGCACGAGCCGCTGTCACCGCCGGGTTTGCGAAAGAGGTCGAGGACGTGAACCAGTACGCGGCGGTGATGTATGCGCCCACCGCGAACGGAATGGCGCCCGGCCGCCGCCGGACGCATCCCCAGATGACCGAGAGCAGCCCGAAGGTCGCGACGAACTCGCTGACCAGCTGCGAATAGCCCGACCGATCATGCTGGGAAGCGAAGAAGAGCGCGGGCTCCTTGAACATGACGTGTGCGACCGCGACGCCGGCAAAAGCGCCCACGACCTGCGCGAGCAGGTAGCCCGGCACCTCGCGCCACGGCAGCCCTCCCTGGCTCGCATCCGCGAGGGTCACGGCCGGGTTGAAGTGGGCGCCGGAGATCGAGCCGAACGTCAGAATCAGTGCCACCAGGCCCGCGCCCGTCGCGATCGTGTTGGCGAGCAGCGCAATCGCGACGTTTCCGCCGGCCAGCTGCTCGCCCATGATGCCCGAGCCGACCACAGTCGCGAGTAGCATCGCCGTGCCGAGCGCCTCGGCGATGAGCTTTCTCAGCAGCATCCGCTCTTCTTCCCGAGCTGCACCGACTTGTCCTGGGCGGGCAGCGCCGAGGGCGCGCAGCAGACTGACGCCGTCTTGGCGAGGTCATCGTGCATCGCCGCCGCATCGCCCTTGACGACGAAGACCTCCCACATGTTGCCGTCCGGGTCCTCGACCCAAACCTTGTCCTGCATCGCGTAACAGCATGTGGTGTTTTCCTCGGTGAACGTCCTGAGGCCCCCGGCCTGGAAGCGAGACCACGCGGCCGCGACGTCCTCGGTGCTCGCGACCTGAACGCCAAAGTGACTCGCGTTGACACCGGAGCGGGGGGCCTCCTGCATCGTCAGGTTGAGCGAGGGCTCCTGAAGATCGAACTTTGCGTAGCCGGGACGCCTCTTCGTGGCGGAGACACCGAAAACCTTCTCGTAGAAGGCAACGGACGCGTCGATGTTGGAGATATTGAGCGAGACGTGGGGCTTGAGGATATTCATTTGAGCTCCTTCGATAAAACTCGAAATATCAGGCCAAAGAAACTCAGCAGCAGCCGCCCTTCGTACCGCCCTTGCAGCAATCCTCCCAGAGGTAGGAGGTCACCTTGCGCAGAGCGCCGTAGTCGGCGCAGTAGTAATGGAACGTCCCTTCTCCGCGCGTCTGCATCACGCCGGCGTCGACGAGGCGCTTCAAGTGGTGGCTGAGCGTGGACGCGGGCAATCCGACGTGGACCTGGATAGCTCCCGCGGACGCGCCCTCCGGGCCGGCCTTCACCGCAAAGCGTAGAATCGCCAGGCGCACCGGATGTCCCAGTGCGCCCAGCTGCTCGGCGTGTTGCTCCAACTTCGACGCCATGACTTACTTCTATCTTTCTCGAAGTACCTCGTCAAGGCCCAGCGTAGTGGCCTGACTGTCCGGTGCGGTCGCTCAGCTGTGCCGCGTGCATGAGCAAGTAGTTCCGTTCGGCGATGCTCGCGGTGCGTTCCGCTGCACGCCGGTAGTAGGTGTCATCGCGCTCGGTCGCCCCGTCGGTGTCGGCGGCCAGCGCGACCTGCTCATCGAGTGGAACGAGGCTGACCACGAGCGCTTCGCGCCGACGTCGCGCGACCTCCGCGCGGACGTGATCGCTGATGCGCCGGCACGCGACTTGGATGAGCCACGCGCGGGGGTTGTCGGGCGTCCCCTCGCGCGGCCACTGCGTTGCGGCGGCGATGAACGCCTCCTGAACCGCGTCCTCGCAGGCCGCAAAATCGCGGTACCGCCTTAAGACGACACCCAGTACCTGCGGCGCGACGTCGCGCAGCAGGTGCTGGATGGTCAGGACCACATCAATGTCCGTGCCGCGCGGACATTCAGGGCGCATCAGGGGGCGGCGCGCTCATCACTTGGCGGACCTCGACCGCCATGTTGAGCGGAGCGCCGCCACGACCGGGAGCGGCCGACGCCTCCGCGGCGATCTGGTACGCGCGCTCCTGTGTGTCGACGTCGACGACCCAGTAACCCACGAGGAACTCCTTCGACTCGGGAAACACGCCGTCAGTGATCGGCTTGCCATCGTTTCCAGCGCGCACCAGCTTGGCTTCGGTCGGCCCGCTCAAGCCCTCAGCCGAGACGAGCTCACCCGCCGCACCGAGCTTCTTGGTAAAGGACATCATGAACTGGATGTGTCGCACGAGGTCCTCTTTCGGCCAGCTCGCGATTTGGTACGGGCCCTTCCCGGGATGGTTCAGCATCAGCATGTATTTCATCGTCTCAGCGCTGTCCTTTCTTGTGGCCGCCCCTGCGTGGGGGTTCTTTGTCCTGTAGTCGGAGCCAGCGGGCGGTTCTCGACATGCCATCGCATCGTCGGCGCACATGAGCACCGGCGCCAGAAGCAAGTGGAACCGCAGAATCGATGTGAAGCTCGAGTCGAGCAAACAAGAGGAAACAGAAACGATCAACGTGGATCACGAAGGGATGGGGACAAGAACCATCTCCATCCCTTCGTTGATCTTCCAATCGTCGCGTGGATCTCCCGCCTACATCGATCCAGTGAACAGCGCGATCGCCGCGCCGGTCGGATCGCCGACCACACCAAAGCGCCCGATCTTCGGAATGTCCGTCGGCGGCACATGGACCTGCGCGCCGAGCTCCTTCGCGTTCTTGGTCGACTCGTCGACGTTCTTGACCGCCAAGTAGCTGAGCCAGTGCGGGTGCGGAGGCGCGCCCGGCATCGTCTTCGTGATCCCTGCGGTCTGTCGATCGCCCCGCTTGAGGATGCGGTACGTGCCCGTCGCGCCCATCGGCACCTCTTCGACGGTGTAGCCAAACGCCGCGCTGTAAAACTTGGCCGCAGCCTGGGGGTCATTCGTGGACAGCTCCTCCCAGCAAAACGTCCCGACCGGCGGCCTCTCCGGCTCCTCGGAATACGGCGAGGTGCCCTTGTAGATCGCGAACGCCGCGCCCTGCGGATCGGCGACCGCGGCGAAGCGCCCAATGTTCGGGATGTCCGTCGGCTCCATGAGTATTTTGCCGCCGAGCTCCTTGACCTTGCCCGCCGACGCGTCGACGTCGGCGACGGCGATGTACGGAAGCCAATGTGGCGGCACGTTCGCCGGGGCCATCGACTTGGTGATGCCAGCGACGTCTTTGCTCTCCCGCTGACAGAGCGTGTACGGCTCGCCCGGACCCATGGGGACGTCCTTCGTCTCCCATCCGATGAGCTGTGTGTAGAATTTCGCCGCTTTGGGGCGATCGCTGGTGTGAAGCTCGTGCCATACGAAACGGCCGGTGGTCGGTGCGGGCATGACGTCCTCCGTGCAATGAGGTTGGGCATTCCCTCTACGACGAGGTGCGGCAAAAGCAAAGGAGCGCGCACAAGGGATCGGCTCGCTCCGAAAAGTTCGTTGTGTGTCAAATCGGTGACACGCTAACGTGGGAGAGGACCCGTCGCCGGGATGTGGCACGCGTTGAACGATGTGCGCAAACACGTCATCTTGAGCGAATGGACAAATTGAGCAGCAAACCGTGACAACTCCTCGCAAACCCACCGCGCGTGAGATCTGGGAGGCCATGGACAAGACTTTCTTTCGGGCCGAGGTGGACCGGATCAACGGCCTGAGCGACCAAGAGCTCGAGGTGGAGCTCTTGAAGAAGGGCTTCCGTCCAGAGGATTTCGCCGAACACGAGAAGGAGCAATCCGAGACCGCAAAACCAGAGAATGCCGGACCCCAGGAGGCGAAAGGCACCGCGCTGACGGACCAGCAGCTCGCCCGTGGATGGCGGTATGCGATGAAGCTTCTCGACGAGGAGGCCGACCGCATTGCTCATATGAGCGACGAGGAATTCGAGCGCTTCGCAGCCGAAAACATCCCCGAGCCCACGCACATTCCGACCGTAGAAGAACTGTTCGAGCGAGCGGCGCAGCGCGCGGTCAGGCGACGATAAGCTTCGCCCGCGGTCCTCCCCTGCGCCGCTTCCGATGGGCCGGAGCACCGCACGCATCGGGGGCTGGGCTCGCTTCGGGCGACGCTACGTTGGCGCGGTACCCCAAGCCAAACGTCGCTCACGGAATCAACTGCGGATCATCGGGCACGAGCTCATCTCGGTTGATGGCCACCCGGATTCGCCGCTGGATTTCCTCTACGTCTGCGGGCGAGCCCGTCGCATTGAGCAGCCGCCTCAGTTCGACCGCGTCGTCGCGGGTGATCCTTCGCCGATTCAGAATTCCATCGACGATTGTCTTGGCGCGAGCGACCGCCGCCTGCTGCTCCGGAGTCCGCTGTAGCGGCTCGACGGCCTCTGGCGTTCGATCGCGCGGGGTCGAGGCAGACGTTGCTTCACGCATCATTCGCGCGATGACGTCGAGATCCATGGAATCCAGACTGCACGTTCGGGTCGTCGGAAATTGCGGTGCGGACACCCCCTCACCGGACCCCTGGACGCCCTCTTCGATGGTCGCGAGTCGCTTCGACAAGCGCTCATAGCGCTGCTGTTCGTCTCGATCGTGCTTCACAAT
Source organism: Myxococcota bacterium (assembly GCA_030776305.1). Taxonomy (GTDB): domain Bacteria; phylum Myxococcota_A; class Polyangia; order Polyangiales; family Polyangiaceae; genus Palsa-1150. The sequence continues at coordinate 1,107 of JALYHX010000636.1, read as the reverse complement.
GAGGCCGACGACGATCGCGACGCTCGCCGCTCCCGCACCCCACGCGAGCTGGTTCATGGCGATACACAATCCGCACGCTCGAGCGGCGCGAGCGTGCGGACCGGCAACCGGAAAAACATCAGGCAGATGTCGACTGGTGGACCCGGTCTCAGTCGAACTTCTCGTAGAACTGCGACTGGTTCTGGATCTCCAAGTCGGTGCAGGTCCCGGTTGCGTCCCACTCGATGAAGAATCCAGCGCGCGATGCGGAGGCCACGGGCCACAGGGCTCGAACAAGGGGGGTCTTCGCGTCGCAGATGTAAAACTGCCCGCTGAAATGCACGAAGAACCTGTCGTTGGACGCGCCGAGCGTGTCGTTCGCGTTCTCGACAAAACCTCCAAAGTCCGTTGCGGTGGCCGTGCTTCGCAGGCCGCGGAGCGACCCCATGCAATGCCCTGAACCGTCGGTCGCCTTGAAGCAGAAGAACGATTTATCCACCGATCCGGCGTTGCTGGACATCGCGACGGATCCGATCGCGCCAATCACCAGGGCCGTGAGACACCCGGTCACGAGACGAGCTTTCATGCACCACCTCCCAAACGGCGCTTCTCGCACGCAGGTCTCCGCGCGTCAATGGCGTCCATACATCGCGCGGATCGCTGCAACGGCTCGTGATTGCGATCTCAGTTGCCCTGGCCGACACGTGATGTTCAGCCCCGTGCCCGGTCCGCGGACGTCGAAACGCCGGAGGGCGTCAAAAAGTAAACCAACGCGCATTGGAGTCTATCGGCGTCGACGTGCCCGAGATATTGTTGGTCACGACCACCGTCGAGAATGCCGTCGGCAGCGGCGACACGTTGCCTGGACCGAGCGTTACGTTCGCGAACTGCGACGTCACGGCGGCGCTTGCCGTGCCGCGAAGAACGGAGATACGGGATCGCCATGGCTGTTCGTCGTTCGCGACGGCGTCTTGATCGTGATTCCCCAAATCAAGTAGTTCGAGCCATTGGGAATGACCTGGAATTTTTGTCCATTGTGCAACGTGATCTCATAGAGCGTCACGTTGCTGCCCGACCCTGAATCATCTGCGGCAAAGAGGCGCTTCCATTGCTCGCGCGGAGATCGCT
>JALYHX010000635.1 GCA_030776305.1 Myxococcota bacterium | reverse complement strand
GGGCGGCGGCGCCGAGGAACGGGGCGTCGCCCAGGTATGCGTGTGAACCGGGCTCGCCGCGTCCACAGTTTCTATTGTGGTGGGGGGCGGGGTCGGCGCCAGCGACACCGACGCTGAGGCAATAGCGGGGGAGCGGGAGTTGGTCTCGTCGGCAGACCCAGAGGAAGCGCGACCGGTGTGCGGCGAGAAGGCGAACCATATTGCTCCCGTGGCAATCAGCATCGCGGCCGAGAGCACACCAGCAAGCACCGCAGCGGGCCGCACGCGCGGGACCCCCGCAGGGGCGCTCCCAACCGCGGCGGTCACCGATACGCTCGCGCCCGTTTGCCCCAGAAAAGGCCCGGCTGACTCGCCTCCTCCCCCTCCTGCGGAGAGAAGCGTCGATGGCGTCGGTGGGCCCGGCCGCACGGGCGCTTCCAGCGGAGCCCGTTCACCAGCAGCGGCGCGAAGGGTATCGATGAACTCTTGGGCGGACTGGTGACGGTCGACGGCCTCGCGAGCGCACGCCCTCTGAAACCAGCCATCCATGGCCGCAGGCAAATGCGGCGCAAGCGAGCAGAGGCTAGGGAGAGGGTGCGTGCAGATCTTCAGCACGACTTCCCCGAATGTCTCGCTGTCGATTGCGAGCTTGCCAGTCATGATCGTGAATGCCACGAGGCCGAGGGAATAGAGATCCGTGCGGTGGTCGATGTCCTTGCCCCCTCGAACCTGCTCCGGGCTCATGTAGATCGGCGTACCGAGGAGCGCTCCCGTTCCCGTCGCCGACGTTCGACCGTCGAGCTCCATGGTGATCTTGGCCACACCGAAGTCCAGGATCTTGGCTACGTCGGCGTCCTCGTCTGGCGCTCGGGCGAGAAAGACGTTCTCGGGCTTGATATCCCTGTGCACGATCCCCGCGGCGTGTGCTCGGGCGAGCGCTTTGCAGCATTGCGCCAACGTCCGTATTGCCTCGTCCGAGGACATGGGGCCGCTGCGCTGGACGCGCTGATCCAAATTCTCCCCGGCGAGGAGCTCCATGGCAATATACGGCGTCCCATCGTCGAGCACTCCGCTGTCGAATACCTGGACCACGTGCCGGGATTGAAGTCGCGCGGCCGCTTTCGCTTCCGCGTCGAAGCGACGGAGCACCTCCGGTGATCGCACGAATTCGCGTGCGACCAATTTGATGGCGACCCGGTGTCCGAGGTTGACGTGGGTCGCGGCCCATACAGTGCCCATGCCACCGCGCCCGATGACCGCGTCCAGCCGGAACTTGCTACCAACGAGCTGCCCGACGCGTCCGAGGTCTGACGCTGACTCGGGACCCATCGATGCCAGCGTACGCTGAGCCTCGTTTCTTACGTTGTCAAGGCGCCGTGGGCGCACGTCTACCTCCGCCCAACGACATCGCGACAAACGGCGAACCCTCTCTTGCGCGCTCTTGCGCGTGTAGTGCGACACGCCTTTCGTCGCTGCTCTCGCCTCGCGATTTGCGGCGAATCGCGCGTATCATGGTCGATTCTGACGTCAACCGGCGCTCTATTGTGAGCGTCTCGCGTTTAGGACGAGGAGGTCGAGATGGATAGGTGGAAGCAAATCGCAATCGGGTGCATGCCCGGCATTTGGCTCGCGGTCGTCGCGTGCTCCAGCGGCGGCAGCGGCACCAAGAGCGGCGGGATGTGCTCGGCCTCGGGACTCGCCGGTTGCTCGAGCAGCAGCTCGGGGAGCTCTAGCGGCGGCGCAGCGAATTGCACGCCGCAAGCCTCGGACACTCCGTGCCAGGCCGCCTTAAGGAGCAACTGCTGTAGTCAAGCGGCGGCGTGTAATGCCGACACAACGTGCGTCGATTGCGTGGCAAACGGCTGCACGAGCCCGGACGCGACCACGCAGAGTTTCATCGCGTGTTTCTGCGGTCAGTCCTCGTGCAAACAGGCTGCTCCGACCGCCTGCCCGTAACGCGCGCCCCGCGTAGAAAGTTCAGCAATCCGCGGCGGTGATGGCCGCGAGGGGGACGCGTCGCTTCTTCAAATCGTGATGCACGCATCCCCACTCACCAAGGCGATGCTCAGCCCGCGAGACGTCGCCGCAAATGCATCGCCGCGATGGTGAGCGCGACGTTCAGGGCGACGGCTATCCAAGCGTGCCGGTTGATCCTCTTCGCAGCGTCAGGCCATCGCCGCCGCCATCGGTAGTAGAGCACCGAGCTACCGAACACCACGATCGCTTGCCCAAAAACTGGAACGAACACCATGGCATAAACGAGCAATGGCCAGCGATTGTCGTCGGGATTCACGGCATCCGCCCCAGGATGACGGAGGCGTGGCTGTGGTCGAAGAGGTTGCGGCCGTAGCCGCCGATGCATTGGGTCATGTCCCCCAATCGGCGGGGCGCCGGAAACGTTGTGTGCTTTCCGTTGCCGCGCCATCGATCGCGGCCGTGTCGGCGCGCCGCACGCGACGATGGTGTACGTCTGAGGGCCTCATGAGCGATCCCAACGTCAGCTTCACCGGCTCTGCGACCTTCTCGGTTTGGGGTCGGCGACCCTTGGAGACGCGCCGATGACCGAGACGCTCAGCGCGGCGACCGATTGGCTGCTCGCGGGTGCGCGCCACGTGTGGAGACCCTACTGCCAGATGAAGGGTGCGCCGGACCCGTTGCGGGTCACGCGGACCGAGCGGGCG
>JALYHX010000634.1 GCA_030776305.1 Myxococcota bacterium | reverse complement strand
GCGCGGGCTGGGGTGGTGACCGCGGTGTCCTCGTTACAAATGGCGATCGCGCGGCCTTCGCTTGGCGGCTACGCTACGACGCGGGAAAAACGCAGAGCGAACGCGCAGCATTTGTCTTCCCCATGATTGCCCGCGGAATCGATCGCTCATTGGGGCCTCCGGCCGTGGGTGAGGCGACGTTCGATTGCCACGAACGGGTCGACCGAGGGCCCCTTGCGCTGGCCCGCGTCGGGACGGACGTCGTACTTGTGGCGGGGCCTGCGAAGATAGCGCCCACCAGCTTGTGGTCGAGCGCAGGAGGCTGCGCTCTCGCGCGCAAGTGGGTGCGCGAGATCGGCGGGGCGCCCTGAACCTGTCCTTCTGAGGGGATATCATTTCAGCATGGCGGGCCGAACCCCCCGCGTTTGAATCGCCTCTCGTGCGAGCTCGTCGGCACGCTCGTTCAGCGGAACCCCTTGGTGGCCTGGCACATAGACGAGCCGGGCCTCACGCGCCTGCACGACGCGCTTGGTACGCGCGATGAGCTCTTGGTTTACCTTCGCCTTCCAGCCTTTCTGAAGAACACCGATCGCGTACTGACTGTCGGTGTGGACGACGATCGTCCGCGCGTCCTTCGGGATCCACTCGAGCGCGCGAAGAATTGCCATGAGCTCGGCGACGTTGTTCGTTGCCTCTCCGACGTATTCGTGACCCTCGTGCATCTTGCCGTCTGGCGAGATGATCACAACTCCCGAACCCGCTGGCCCCGGGTTTCCCGAGCACGCCCCATCGGTATACGCGGTCCACCCACCAGTCGGAAGAGCGGGCGCATCCGCCTTTCTTGGGTGAGCCGATGCCGGCGAGCCTGACTGATCCGCCAGGGGCGACGACCGGCCGGGACTACCCGTCCGCACTGCGGGCTTGCATACCTCGTCGGGAAGCACCTTGGCCGTTTCCTTCACGAGCAAGTTGCGCGCACCCGCGCGGTACGCGCGCCCGTCATCAGGCTTGTACCGAATTTCGACGAGGCCTCCAGAATCGGCAGCGAGCGATCCATCGTCGAGCGCGCGCGCGAACACACGCTGACCCCGCAGCATCGCCTCTATCCACGGCATGGGGAGGAGTCCTATCATCACCCCGGCGCATGCGGTTGGCGATGGTGCTATCGTCCCCCCGCTATGTCTTCTCAAGCCCGACCGCGTCCGCTCGTCCTCATCATTCTGGACGGTCTCGGCGACCGCGAAGAACAAGCCGATAATGCGGTCCGCTTGGCGCGCACCCCGGTGCTTTCGTCGCTAATCGCGAACTACCCACATGGTCTCATAGGGACAAGCGGGCCGGACGTCGGACTTCCCCCCGGACAGATGGGAAATAGTGAGGTCGGGCACCTCAACTTCGGTGCGGGTCGCATCGCGATGATGGATATCTCACGCATCGACAACGCCGTGCACGATGGGACGCTTGCACAAGACCCGGTTATCGCCGACATCGTTATGAAGGCGAAACATGCGGGCGGCAGGTTTCATCTGATCGGCTTGGTCAGCGATGGAGGCGTGCATTCGTCGCTCCAGCACCTTTTCGCCCTCATCGACGTCGCGAAGAAGGTCGGAGTCCCCACGATTGTCCACGCGTTCCTCGATGGGCGCGACGTGCAGCCGGGTACCGCCCCCAAATATATTGCGCGGTTGGAGAACAAGCTCGCAGAGGGGTCTGGCCGAATCGCAACCGTTTCAGGCCGGTACTGGGGCATGGACCGCGACAATCGCTGGGAGCGCGTCGAACGCAGCTATCGCGCGATCGTCGAGGGCGAAGCACAGCGTGCGAATACCGCGCAAGAAGGCATCGGACGGAGCTACGCTGCGGCAAAGACGGACGAGTTCGTCGAGCCCTTCGTCGTGAACGGATACGACCGCGTTCATCCGGCCGATACGGCCATGCACTTCAATTTTCGTCCGGACCGCGCGCGCGAACTCACGCGCGCGCTGGCGGTGTCGACGTTCGACGCGTTCCCGCGCGCACACGGGCGCGCGCCGCTCGAGAGGCGCTTCGCTTGCATGACGACCTATGACTCTACGTTCGGGCTCCCGATCGCCTTTCCGAAGGAGTCGTATCCGAACATCTTCCCCGAGATCATCGCGCGCGATGGCTTGAAGCAGTTTCGCTGCGCAGAGACGGAAAAGTACGCACACGTCACTTACTTCTTCAACGGAGGGCGCGAGGAGCCATTCGATGGAGAAGATCGAGAGATGCTCCCATCAGCAAAAGACGTTCCTACATACGACAAGAAACCAGAAATGAGCGCAGCCGCCATCACGCAGGCCGTCGCAGCCGCCATCCTCTCCGCCAAATACGAC
>JALYHX010000633.1 GCA_030776305.1 Myxococcota bacterium | reverse complement strand
AGGCAGGACCACACTCCGTTCGTGCACTGATCGGCTGCGTACTTGTTCCCGCAACAGCCGTTGCAGATGACAGGCGCGGTTCCCGTGCACGTGGTCGCATCGCTGGCCGTCGCATCGTGTCCACCGTCGCACGGGGAGCACGCCCCACCCGCGATCCGGCAGGTCCACGCGCCGTTCACACATAGGTCGGCAGCGTACGTCTGGCCGCAGCAACCGTCGCAATTGTCCGGCGGCAATCCGGAGCAAGTGGCCGAGTCGGTCGAAGCGTCTGTGCCTTGATTCGTGCCCGAGCCGTCCAAAGATCCGCAGGCGGCCATGAGGAGCAGCGCGTGAAAGGAGAGGAGGAATGCGCGCATTGGCAGGTGCCGGAGCAACAGCCGTGCCGGCGCATCCTACGGGTTTGCCGCGTGCCATCATGTGCCGATCGCCGAGCGCGCGTGACCCCGCGATCGGGGGGCTCGGCGGCCTCGGCCCAGCAGTCCAACGCTGGACGCTTCACGCTCCTCATGTGCTCAAATAGTCGATGAGGCAGGCCTTCCTCATGATGAAAAAGCCTCTCGTTGCGGGCAACAGGGGGCTTGAATCAGTAGCAATCATGCTGCCCACTGAGTCCGCGCTTGCCATTTCCGACCACGATGAACCTGGCCATCATCGACGAGATCGTCCGCGTGGCGAGCGCGCTCGACTCCCGTTGCGGCGAGGGCGCCATTGCGTCATTCATCGGGTTGCACCATCTGGCTTTGCCGCTCACGATATCAGTGCTGGGACCGCGGTACTCGCACACTGGGGAACGCGTCCCACCATGGATGCCCCACGGTGCCAGCGCACGGAGGAGCGCGGGTCACCGTGGCTTGATCGTGGTCCCAAAGGCGTTGCATCGTGGTCCCAACCCATTGGCACCATGGTCCTTCCATGGATGGACCTCGTCCCCCACGCATGGAGGAGCGATCCCCCGCGCGGTGGTACCCATGGGACACTGCATTGGCACCACGGTCCTATCGCGTGGGGGAAGTGACCCCACCGTGGTGGGACCATCACCTCCGCGCGTGGAGTAAGCACCCCTGCCATGGAGGGACCCTGGTCCCCCTGCGGTGAGGACGTGGTCCCAACGCGATGGGACCGCATCCACCACGCGAAGGGGAAGGGATCCAAACCCATTGGGACCATGGTGCCAATGCGTTGGGACCATGATGCAACCCCATTGGGACCATGGTCCCATCGCGTTGGGACCATGATGCAAGCCCACTGGGGACCGACCCCCCTCCCGTGAGCCCGCGAGTGCCATCGCCTTTTCTCTCGTCATTCCGATTATCTACCCACAATCGACAGCGACTCACCCAAAACAGCCGATCTCGCACCCCATTAACCACTAAAGGCTCGCACCCCGGTTCGCGCACTCGACGTGCCGCGGTTATCGACCCCACAACCCGTTCGTGCTGCCCGCCTCACGGAGCGGGAGATGGCGGACCTGGTTCGACCAGTCCTCGGGAACACTGCACTCGATGACGAGCACGAGATCCTCGATGGCTGACCCAACCCGCATCGACTGAGCGACAGCAATCACGCCGGGCAGCGAGGATCCTGCTCGGATCCGCTCGAAGGCTCGAGCGACCAACGTGGAGACATCGTGCGTGAGCAGCACACGCCCTTCGACGACCGCGCGCGCCGGGACCGTGTCGTCATCCGCGCCGCGGACACCGATGTCCTGAACACGGACGACGTCCAGGTTGGACGAGGCGACGAAGGAGGCCCCGCAGGATGTCCATTGTTGAAATTCCTCGTCGGCGAGGAAACGGGTCATTGGCCCGGATGGCGGCTAGCCTAGGGCGACATGTACACGCATGATTGCGTGCCTGGAGGGCTTCGTCCTCGAAGCGGACCTCGATGTGCAGCCGAGCGCGGTCAGCGGAGGATCTCCCGACGGCCCTCCGACGGGGCACGCTTCGATGGGTGGTGCAGGATGATCCGAACACGTTGCCTCCCCGAGGACCGCTCCATGAGTCTGACGGTCGCGGTCGTACGGATGAGGACGATACCGACGCCCAGCAAGCGCCCGTCAGCTAGCGGATGGTTTGGCTTCCGCCCTTTTTTCGAAGCCGAGTGCCAGCTTGAGTTCCCGCAACGCATCGTCCAGCTCCCGCGCGTCCTTCGCGTAGGTGACCTCATAGAACGTATCGAGTGTGTGCATCGCGTCGCTGGGATCCATGACCGGCGTCACTGCGGTCCCCACTTCTGCGAAGCCGCCCGAAACGACGGGTGCCGCGAGCCGCCGCACGCGCTCGAACAGATGCGACTCGTCCTCGTTCGGGAAGTCCGCCTTTTGCGCGCGAAGCACGATGCGTATCTCGAACGCGTCACCGACGCGCAGCCGCACGCCCGAATCCATGATGAGATTTTCGCGCGGCCGCTCGGCAAGGACGATCTCTTCACCGCGCGAGCGGAATACTTCGAATCCTGCATCGGCGAGCGCCCTCTTGATGCGTGTCGCGCTGTGGGGAGGTGACTCCGACATCGTGTGGTGGGCTGGGCCCGCTAGGCCCCAAGACCCCCAAAACGCAAGCTTCTTCGCTGTAGGTGTGTGCGTCAAGGCCCCATGATCGGAAAGAGGCCCGGGAGTGGTGACGCCCCGACCGGACGGCGCCAAGAGAATGAGACGTGCGGCGGTTGCTCGCCCCGGCCGCTGCTATCATCGTGGCTCGTGACCAAGCGACGCAGCTTGACTCCATCGACGCGCCGACGTGCCGGAGAATTGCACGCCACCCGTCGCATCGCGGCGCGGCACGGCGTCAGCATGCGCGTGACACTGAAGGCACGGTCGGGGGAAGTGCTGAAGGGTTGGGCGCTCAACGTGAGTCGCGGCGGCGTTCGGGTGGTCATCGACGGGAGCGTCGAGCTCGGAGGTGAATTCGAAGTGACGTTGAGCACCGGTGCGGACCCCGGCACGTCGTGCATCGGCCGTGTTGTTTGGGTCCAGGAGGAGCCGGACGGTGTCGTCTGTGGGATTGAGCTCGTCGACCCGTGAGTCCGCGCGAGTACCGGAGCCTGGTGAGCGCCGACGCTCGCGCTTAATGCGGCGCGATGTGGCAGAGTAGGGCGCGCGCATGGTCAAGCCGAAGAGCCTTCTTCCCGACTGCGGTCTCTACCTGACGACGAAGCCTTTGCCGGAGCACGAGGGCGAAGCACCCGCAGGCGTCCTCGTGTACTTTCACAATCATTCGGACTCCGGACTGCCCGTCATCATCGTTCCAGATCACAACGTTCACAATCGCTGGCACTTCCACGGCGGGGGGATCCCGTTCCGCGGCTTGTCGTGGGCGGACAGTTTGGTGAAACTGCCCGCCGAAGGGTTCTACACGTTGCGCAAGGCCATGCCGCTCGAAACCGGAGAGTGGCCCAAGGGCGCGCTCGTTCAGCTCGGGTACACACGCAACGGAGACCCCATTCTCTTCATCGCCCAGGCACGCGCGCAGCTGGAGGAAAATGACCTCTTCTTCAGCGACAACGGGATCGGGATGCGGCGTGAACAGTTGACGATTCTGGAGCCAGTGCACGTGTTCGCCGAGCCGCCGCCGGCCGGGGCGCACACTCCTGGAGTCCATTAGCATCGTGAGCGAAACGCGAACGCGCGTCCTGAACTGGTTCGTCTCGGAGGGGATCGCCAAGGGGCCGGATGGTGGCGAGTGCAGAATCGACGTCGATGCGATCGTCGTCGGCCGCGATCCCGGTGCAAACATCGTCGTGCCGGATCCGGAGGTCAGCGCCTTTCATTGTGAGCTGCGCGCCGTCAGCGAGGGGATCCTCGTAAAAGATCTCGGCAGCACGAACGGTACGTTTCTCGGCCCTGTGCGCGTGCGCGAGGCGACCGTTACGACGACCAGCGAGGTGACCGTTGGTCGGTCCAAGATCGTCGTCGAACCCCAGGCCAAGCGTCGCGTCGAGGTCGGCTTCTCCGACCGATTTGGTCCGCTCGTTGGCAGTTCGCCCAAAATGCGTCGCCTCTTCGGCGTGCTCGAAAAAGTCGCGGGCACTCCGCTGAGTGTACTCATCTTCGGAGAGACCGGGACTGGGAAAGAACTCGTCGCAAAAGCGATTCACGACGCGAGCGAGCATCGTGGCGGCCCGTTCGTGGTCGTCGACTGCGGCAGCATTCCACCGACCCTCGCAGAGAGCATTCTCTTTGGCCACGAGAAGGGATCGTTCACGGGTGCGACGGAGCGGCGCAAAGGGGCGCTCGCGGAGGCCGACGGTGGGACGCTTTTCCTGGACGAGCTCGGGGAGCTGCCCATCGAGCTTCAGCCCAAGCTGCTGCGAGCGCTCAGCGAGAAACAGGTCAAGCGAGTCGGTGGGTCGACGTTCGAGCCGATCGAAGTCCGTGTCCTCGCTGCGACGCGACGGGATCTGGCCGCCGAGATGAACGCCGGGCGTTTCCGCAGCGATCTGTTCTTCCGGATTGCCCAAGTGCGCGTCGAGCTGCCTGCGCTCCGCGAGCGGCTGACGGATTTGCCCCTACTCGTCGAGGACGTCTGCCGGCGCGTGGCCAAGCCGCAGCATGGTTCGATGGTGCTCGCCTGGATCGAGCAGCGAATGGCGTCGCACGACTGGCCCGGGAACGTACGAGAGCTCGTGAACGTGGCAAGTGTCGCGGCAACTCTCGCCGATGAGCCGGGAGCGATCGATGACGTGCTGATGTTGGCGCGCGACGAAGCAGCGGTTGACGGCATGGGGGGCCGCACCGGCACGGCATTCAGTGAGTCCAAGCGTGCGGCGGTCGCGGCGTTCGAGCAGGACTATTTCATCGGTCTGGCGAAGCGCTGCAAAGGGAACGTGAGCGAGATGGCGCGCCAGAGCGGGATGGAGCGCCACCACGTGCGCGCATACCTGCGGAAGTATCGAATCGACAAGTCCGCTGTATGACCCCGGCGTCGAGGACAGGACGGGGCCCCCACCCTGATACATACAAGCAGGTGACCCCGTTCATGGGCAGCTGCACGTCCCTGAGGTAGGGTTCGCACAGCTGCATGCGGGGTCGCAAAAGATCGTCCCGCACGTCGGTGCGATGCACGCGCCCGCGTGGTTGTTCGCCGCCGTGCAGAGGCACGCCGCCTGACCGTTTCCTTCGTTCACGCACGCGCAACCCGGCGCGCAGCTCTGGCCCTGGCACGTGCCCGGCGAAGCCTGGAAGATGCCGGCGTCGTCGGCGCAGAACGGACCTGCGTCCAGCGCGCTCGCGCGTGGGCCATGGCGCACGACCGGACTGTCGGTGTCTGGTGCCCATGCGCTGGTCCGTGGCACAGGCGGTCGCAGGCTGCCCGTGCCGAGCTATCGCCTGCCGGGCAATGAAGCGCATGTCTATATCGGGAGGTCCATCGCAGGGTCGTACGCGGCGTCGCGCTTGGCGGCGTGCGCGTCGCCGAGCTGCCTTTCCTTCCAGCGCGCTCCAGGCGGCGACGCATCGATCCAAGAATAGCTGGGCTCGCGAATGTCGATATGCACGTATTGTGTCGCGGGGTGCGTGTAGATTCCGACTCCGACTCGCGGCAGCTCGCGCAAATAGGCGGCAACCTTCGCTGGGGCCACGCCATCCAGCCTGAAATCGATCGCTTCGGCAGCCGTGTGCTTTCCAGCGCGTTCGCGCCACCCGGACACCACTCTCACGCCTCCCACGCCGAAGTGATATGCCGCTTTGAAGACCAGTTGCTCGACGCGCAGCGCAAGCCGGTGCGGCTCGGCCTCCCGGGATGCAACACGCTCGAACGCCGTTCGCGCATCGTCGTCTATCCCTCCGGTCGGGTCGTACAGGCGAATGCGCGCGCTCGCCCCGGTGTTGGCGCTCGTAACCTCGATTGACGCGAGCCCGGCCGCCCACGACACGATGCGCGACTCCAACGACCCGCTGGGCAGCATCGCGTCCGTGGCGACGCGAGCAATCAAGGCCGCGCGGGCGGGCGCATCACGAGCAACGAACATAGGGAAAACCACGAGCAGAAGGAGAGATCCCCTGCCCCAACCGCGATTGCGTGATTTCCTTGCGGCGTGCATCTCTCGGGACGTCAGAACCGCCCGACCAGCCCGAGCGAGGCCCCCCCGAGCTCCGAGTTCACCGTCGGTTGGACGATGACATCTCGCTCGGACGTCCCCAGAAAGTACCACACCGCGAGCCCGGCGGTCACTGCGGTGAACCCGATGACACCGCCGACTGCCGCGTATGCCGATGTGCGTGTGTTGGCATAGTTGTCTCGATGAACCTGCGAGATGGTGCCCGTCGTCGCCCGTTCGTTCTGATACCGGTCGAAGAGACTCAGTGCGGTATTTTCCAGCGACACCGCGGCAATCCCGGCCACGACAGCGACCCCACCGCTGATCGCCATGAGCGGCCACGCGAACGGACGGTGCATCTCCCGAACCTCCACGAGCGGCGCTGGCGGCACGACGAGGACAGGCGGTTCGGGCGTCGTAGCCACAGGTAGCTGCGGTTTGGGCGCGACCTCGACGACTTCCCCCGCCTCGACATGAACGATCCTCGTTTCCATGTCCAGCGTCCCCGCGGCGAACGTCACGGTATGCAGACCGGGCGCGACCCATGCGACGAAACCGGCCAGCCGGGGTTCGCTTGCATCCAGCCGCGCGCTTCGTGGAACGCTACCGGCTTGGACGTAAACGCGCCCCTTGCTCGCGATCAGCCCGTCGACGCGGACGCGCGCGTCCGCTTTCTCTTTTTCAACGATCGCCGCCGTCGCCTCGCCGCGCGTGCGTCGCGCCTCGGCCTCCAGGAGGAAGGCCTGGAGCCGCTCGGCGGCGCGAGTCACGTCGCCCAGTTGCTGGTACGCGATGCCGAGGTCGTAAGCGAGTCGGTAACCATTTTCGTCGCCCAGCTCGCGATAGATCGGCTCCCAATACCCGATGGCCTCCGCGACGGCGCCGGCATTGTACCGCTCCATGCCCAGCTTGAACTGGCCACGGTACGCGGCGAGCGGATCATCCGGAGTTTCCCCGCCGGCCGAGGCATGCGGTGTCGCATTTGCACGCGGAGCCGCGAGCGCCAAGCTCGCGACGAGGGCGTGCTCAGAAAGGCGTCGGATCCACATCAGGAAGCTTCGTCGCCGCCGTGGTGGGAGCGGGGCCCGAGCTACGAGGTCGAGGCGGTGGCGATGGCGATGGCGGCGCGGCCGAGTTTCGGGGATTGGGAGAGGACGCTGTGGCGACGGGGAAGGGGGAAATGGCCGAAGGGGCTGTCGCTGTCGAGGTGGAGGTCTCGACCGGCGGGCTCGTGACGTGCTCGGTTCCTGGCGTCGACTGGCTTCTGCGCATGGCTGCAGACGCTGCGACGACCGCTCCGAGAAGGGCCAAAAGGAAGATCCCGAGAAAGAGTGTGGCCATCGATTTGTGCGGCAACCCATGTTGTAGAGGCGCCGCTCTCAAGACGAGCGATTCCCTCGACGTGGACCCGCTCGAGTGGTCTCCGTCCTCAACGACGGCAGCTGGCGACCGATGCTCGAGCGACTCGCTGAGAAGCCTACGCCGCCTCTCCGCCTGGGGCCCGAAGAGCCGTTTCATCAAGGTCGCAGCCGTCTCCGTGTCCAGCCGCCGCGTCGACGACGTAGCGAACGCACGCAGCTCTTCGGCAACTTCGTGTGCGGTTGCCGGACGCTTCACGCGGTCGCGAGAGACCAGCCGCGCGTGCAAATCGACGAGCGCGCGTGGTGCGTTCGGCATGGCGACATCGAGCTGCGGCGGGCTCTCGAGCGCAAGCTTGCGCATCACCTCCATATCGGTCCCCGACCCCCACATCCGCGCGCCTGTCAGACACTCGAACAGCACGGCGCCAACGCTGAACAGATCGCTCCGTCGATCGAGTCTCTCACCCAGCGCCTGCTCCGGAGACATGTACGCCATCTTGCCTTTGACCTCGCCTGTGCGGCTCTCGTTGCCGCCGGTCTCGAACTTGGCGACTCCGAAGTCCACCAGTTTGACGAGTCCCTCATAGGCGATCATGACGTTGTGCGGGCTGACGTCACGGTGCACGACGTGGAGGGGTTGTCCTCGGCCATCGTCGTCTCGAAGCTCGTGAGCCGCGTGCAAGCCGTCACACACCTGGGCGATCACCCGTGCGACGAGCACCGGCGCGAGTCCGCCATCGCGCTCTTTGGCCACACGCAGGACATGCGATAGCGGTTCGCCCTCGACGTACTCCATGGCCATGAAGAGCTCTCCCTGGAGATTTCCGTAGGCAAAGGCATGCGCGACATTCGGATGCGTGACCAGCGTCGCGAGTCGCGCCTCTCGCAGAAACATCTCCTTGCGACGCGGATCGCGTGCGCCCTCCGGGAGCAGCCGCTTGAGCGCGACGACTCGCTCGCTGCCTTTCTCGGCGCGCTCGAGCGCTACCTCCACCGTACCCATCCCGCCTCGCCCGATGACGAGGAGCGACCGATACCGGTCTTCGATACAGTCCGAATCACTCGGACCCTCGGGCGCTCTCGGCGCTGAATCCGGGTGGGGCGCCGCCGGAATGGGGCTAGCCATCGCTTTCAGTCTAGTGCAGCGTACGCGCGGGGCGAACCGGAGGTAGGGCCTAGAGCACCGAACATGTTGACTCCCGTCGGCTTTGGCGTGATTTCCTTCGGATCGCTGCGTTGCTCCTCCTCAAATTACCTCCAGTAGTTCTCGTCGTCGCGCCTTTCGCTCCTTGGAACTCGCGGCAAATCCTCGGTCCGTCAACCTGTTCGGTGCTCTAGTTGAACGGAAACGCGGCGGCGGTGGTGGTCGCGGCGTGCGCGGCGGCGGTGGGTGCGGCGATCGCGGGCGTGGTTGCGTGCATTCCCGATCTGCCATCCGAACCCCTCGCGACGGGCTTCTGCGGCGACGGAATCATCGATGTCGATGCCGAGACATGCGACCCAGGCCCGGGCGCCGGCGACGCCGCCATCGCAGGGTGCAACGCGAGATGCCAGATGGAATGTCCGTCCGGAGCTGCGCCGTGGCCGGTGAACAATCACTGCTACCAGAGAGCGGCATTGGCGGCACGGACGTTCCAGCAGGCCACTGCCAGTTGCCAGGGCGGAAGTCATATCGCCACGTTCGCGAGCGAAGCGGAGTTCCAACAAGCCCTCCCGCTCGTCGTTGCGCGGCCCTTCTGGGTGGGGCTCGATACCGCCCCCGACCGCTACAACTCCGTTGTTCTCTTCGAGCCGGGCTGGTCGCCGAATTGTCCAGGATGCTACGCGCATACACCCGCTCCGGAAGCGAGCCTGCCGGTGTCGGATGCGTCTGCCGAAGGCAGCCCCGAAGACTGCATCACGGCCGTCTCGGATCCGCAGCAAGCGTGGGCCCAATATCCATGCACCGGCTCCGGATACCGCGTCCTCGATGTCATTTGCGAGCTCGAGCCTGTCGGACGACGGTCCGTGCCGTGCGAAGCAGGGATTTGCATCGACC
>JALYHX010000632.1 GCA_030776305.1 Myxococcota bacterium | reverse complement strand
GTCCGAGACGGTCCCGTCCTACGCATTCTCAGTTATAATATTGACTCGGCCTTGGGCGGTCTTCCCGGAATCATCGACGAGATCGATCGTTACTCACCGGATATCGTCGCACTTCAGGAAGTTCGGACGCCGGAGGAAATCAGCGGTTTCTTGCGCACCCGCTACCCCACGGTAAATGCGTCGGGTCAATTCATCCTCGCCACGCGATACACTGTGTCCTCCTCGGTCGGTCCTGAGCCCGTCGAACTCGACGGGCGACTTCGATCGCCTCGCTTCACGCAGCAGGTGCTGCAAACGCCGCTTGGCACCATATCACTTTACAACATTCACCCGATTTCTCCTCGTGAAGTCTTTCATACGATCCGAGGGCAAGGGCTGGGACGAGAAATGCTTTCCCGGCGCTTGTTCTCGTCGACGAACGCTTCGATCTTCGAGACCAATAGCCGTGTCCGGTCGCTTCAGATGCGAGCCGTGGCCGCCACCGCCCAGCGCGAGCCGAACCCCGTCCTCATTGCGGGTGATACGAATCTTCCTCATCTCAGCCTCGTCTTGCATCAGTACCTGTCCGGGTATCAGGATGGCTTTACGAAGGTGGGGTGGGGATTCGGCTATACGTTTCCGACGAATAGGCATCCGTGGCTGCGACTCGACCGGATTTTGGCGAGCGAGCAGCTGCGGTTCGTTCGATTTGAGGTCGGCAGCTCTCCGTCCTCGGATCATCGGTGCGTCGTCGCAGACGTACAGCGGCGCCGTCCGTGAGGGTCGGGCGGTTCCGGCGCAGGGATTCGAACCCCGATAAGCGGATCCAAAATCCGCTGTCCTGCCATTAGACGACGCCGGACCTCGGACGCGACGTGGCTGGCTGAGGCTACGCAATTGCACGGCAAAAGCAACCCGGTGCCGCTCGCTTGGAACTTCGACCGTCGCTGGTGGTCCGTCTCATCAGGTGCCCCGAGCGTCTCGGAAGGGTGGAGCGCATGGAGATCTCTTTCCCCTTGCGGTGTCCGGATCGTGCAGGATGGAGGCTCGTGCTGCCGCGTGACCATCCGGATGGCGGCCGGCCCTGCGGGGACGCGCCAAACACGCCGCGGGCGGAGGGCCACACAGACGCCCCCGACGAGGTCCGGTTCGTCGCGAGACTGGTTGCACGCGACGAGGCTGCCTTCAGTGCACTCGTCCGAATGTACGAGCACCGCGTCTTCGCGCTCCTCACTCGGATGACGGGCAGCCGCGCCGAGGCGGAAGATCTTGCACAAGAAGTATTCGTTCAGGTGTTCAAGGCGATCAGCTCGTTCCGCGGTGAATCGAAGCTCTCGACATGGATTTATCGAATCGCCGTCAACCTGAGCAAGAACAGGAACAAGTATCTTCGCGTCCGGCATGCAGGTCAGCAAGAACAGCTCGACACGCTGGAACGCGTTCCAGTGGCGGAGGTAGGGCGGGCGAGCGTCGCCCCTGCGGAAAGGCCCGACGAGCTGATGGCGGGCCGGCAGCTCGAGCGGATCGTGCAGCAGGCTATCCTTGAGCTCGAACCGAGCTTCCGCGAATGCTTGGTGCTCCGCGACATCGAGGATCTGAGCTACGACGAGATCGTGACGATCACGGGTGTGGCTGAAGGGACCGTCAAGAGTCGTATCCACCGCGCGCGGGCGCAGCTCAAAGAGCGCGTCGAGCGGGCGCTCGGAGAAAGGATTGAATGACCGACATTGGGGCGCCGAATGACGAACGGGAAACCGACGCGGTGCGCGAACTTGTCAAGCGCGCGTTTGCAACGCAGACGCCCACGAAGGCCGCACCCGACATCCTCCGGGGTGTGCAGCGCCGTTTACGCGCGCGGTCACGGGGAAAGTTCTTCGCCGACGGCTGGAGCACCACTCAAGCGCGCCACGCCTACGTGCTCGTCGCCCTGGCAACGCTGCTCCTCGTCGCTCTTGCGTACTACGCGCTTTTGCCGGTGGACGTGCACTGACAGAATTCACGGCGACGGGTTTTCATGATACTCGCCGGTTGGCATGCATATTTTCGTCGCCGGCGGCGCCGGCTACATCGGTTCTGTGCTCGTGCCATTGCTTCTCGAGCATGGCCATCGCGTCACTGTCGTCGATCGCTTTTATTTCGGCGACACGCTGACGCGATGCCAAGCCACATTCGGCGAAAAGCTGCGCCTCGTCCGCGGTGATATCCGCGCCTTCGACCCTAAAACCCTCGTGTCGGTGGACGGCCTCGTCGATTTGTCGGGAATTTCAAACGATCCATCATGTGAGCTCGATCCGACGCTGACGCGAAGCGTGAACGTCGACGGCGCCAAGCGGCTCGCGATTGCCGCACTCGAGCATGGCGTGCGTCGCTACGTCTTCTCATCATCTTGTTCGGTGTATGGTCACGGTGAAGGACTCGGACTCACGGAGGAGAGCCCGCGCCGTCCGGTCGCTCTTTACGCCCGCGCCAAAGCGGAGGTCGAGGATTTCCTCTTCGAGATGGGTCGGACGTCGCGCGGCGCCATAGATGTGTGCGCGCTGCGCCTGGCAACTGTTTTTGGCGTGAGTCCTCGCATGCGCTTCGATCTGGCGATCAACGTCATGGCCAAGAATGCCTACGTCGCGCGCCGGATCGTGGTCGATGGAGGCGGTCGCCAGTGGCGGCCGTTTGCGCATGTACGAGACGTGGCGCAAGCGTTCGAGCTGGCGTTGACGAGCGACGCATCGAAAGTCGCCGGCCAGGTGTTCAACGTGGGGTCGGACGAAAACAACGTCCAAATATTGAACCTGGCGTTTCGAGTGCGCGACGCCGTGCCCGGGACGGAGGTCGTACACGCCCCGACGGACCCGGATCTCAGGGACTATCATGTGTCGTTCGACAAGATTCACCGCGTGTTTCCGTTTCGCGCCGAAAAGACCGTCGACGATGGCATCCGCGAAGTACTCGACGCACTTCATCATGGCGTCGTCGACCCCGAGGACCGCCGCTCGTACACGCTCAAGCAGTATCTGTTCTTGCGCGACGCGGAGCGCGCGCATCGCGAGCTCGCGATCGACGGGAACCTTCTCGCCCCCCACTCATGACCGGCAAGGTCGAATTCTATCGCCACCAACTCGGCGAGACCGAAGCGGCCTCTTGGCGGCGAGTGCTCGAGACGCTGTTTCTGACACTCGGGCCGCAAGTGGCGGCCTTCGAAGCGGAGCTTGGAAGATTCCTCGTCCGGGAGCGTGAAGGCGCCGCGCCGCCGTTCGTCGTGGGCACGAACTCGTGTTCGATGGGGCTGCTCCTGGCGCTGCGCGCGTTGGGCGTCGAACCTGGCGATGAGATAATCACGACGCCAATGACGTTCGTGTCGACGACGAACGCCATTTTGCATCTCGGAGCCACGCCGAAGTTCGTCGACGTCGAGCCGACGACGGGACTCATCGATCCCGCCGCCGTCCAAGCCGCGGTCGGCCCGCATACGGCCGGAATCGTGCCCGTGCACTTGTATGGCCAACTTGCGGACATGAGGGCCCTGCGGGCGATCGCCGACACGCGCGGTCTCTTTATCGTAGAGGACGCGGCCCATGGCATCGAGATGGAGCGGGACGGCGTCCGCCCGGGCGAGCTCGGCGACGCAGCGGTTTTCTCGTTCTATGCGACCAAGAACGTCACGAGCGGTGACGGAGGCGCGATTGCCACGAACGCAATTGGCATGGCAGAGCAGTTGCGGCGGCTGCGAAACCACGGCGTATCTAAAACGGCAACCGACCGTCATGGCGGTCTCTATCAACATTGGGATCTGCTGGAGCTCGGGTACAAGGCGAACCTCACGGACCTCGACGCAGCGCTGCTTCGCCCCCAGCTCGCGCGCGTGGAAGAGAGGCGGAACGCCCGCGAGAAGATCGCGAATCGTTACGAGCGTCTCTTGCGCGAACAGGTCCCAGACATTGGGTCTCCCCCAGCCACGACCCGCGGCGTGCCTTGGCTCATCGAACGACGCGGCCGTAGTACTCATCATCTATTTACTTTGCACGCGAGGCCCGAGGAACGCGACGCCATGCTCTGCAGGCTCGGCGAAGCGGGAGTGGGAACGGCGGTGAATTATCGCGCCATCCATTTGCTGACCCATCTGGCAGAACGGCTGCGGATTCCGCGAGGGTCGCTACCCGTCGCCGAGGAGATCGGGGATCGCACGATCAGCTTGCCCATCTATCCAACCCTGACTTGCGCCGAGCAAGATCAGGTCGTCGACGCGGTTGCCCGCTGCTGGACGCACCACGCTCGGTAATCTCTGTTTTAGACTCGCCGAGTCCCTCCGAGCAATGCGCTAGTGAGCAGCATGCGACACGCCTCACGAGTCATGTGCGGGCTTGTCACCGCCCTCGTCGGGGCGTTGAGCGCGACTGCTGCATGCCGACGCACCGACAAAGTTTCCGTCGAGCAGACATCCCCCTCGGCGAGCGTCATCAGCATTGGGGTCACTCTCTCATCGTGCGAGGACATCGCCCTTTGTGAAAGGGAATGCGATTCGGGATCGGCGGATCGATGCCGCAGTCTGGCAGCGGCGTACGCGTTTGGAAAAGGGGTGGACAAGGACGAGGCGCGCGCGACGGCCCTTTACACGCGTGCGTGCGACATCGATGATGCTCCATCTTGCGTCTTCGCCGGACAGATGCACGAATACGCGCATGGCGTCGTTCAGGACTACGCGGCAGCGGCTCGCCTGTACGAGCGCGCCTGCAACATGCACTGGGCGGCCGGATGTTACAATTCCGCGATCATGGTCGAGAACGGTCGCGGAGTTCCGAAGGACCTCACGAGGGCTCGCGAGCTCTACGGTGTTGCATGCGGGGCAGGGGCGAAGATCGCGTGCGAGAAATCATCGCACCTTTGACGTTAGTACGGCTCCCCGCGGGGCGGTGTACTTAGAAGAGCCCAATCGCAAAATGGAATGTTCCGAGGTCTTCGTATGAACGCCGTGTCACGTTGATGCCATAGTCGAGAACGAGGGGCCCCACCGGCGTTTGCAGACGGATGCCGGGACCGATATCCGCACGCAGCGAGAGCGTGTGATCGAAGATGTATGTCGGGTTGACCCATAGGTTTCCAAAATCGGCAAAAATCGCGCCGTCGAAAGCGCCGTAAATGGGAAAGCGGAACTCGACTCGCGGATTGATCATAAGGTTGCCGCCTCGCAGCGGGATCAAGCAATTCGTGCTCGAACTCGTACAGAGTGTCCCGTTCGTTGCAGCGATTTGGTCCGCATACTCTTGCGGGATGAACGTGTCTTGGAGCCAGCCGCGCATCGAGTCGAACCCGCCCATGAAGAAGAGCCGATCCGGATACGTGCAAAATGGGTCCTCCGACTGGCCCTGCGTGACATACGAACAGGGCGCCACGCGCACGTTCTCGCCAAGCCGTAGCTCGAGGGCAACCGCGAGATCACGAAACAGCGGAACATAACCGGCGAACGTCTGCGTGAGCCTCACGAAGTGCGAGTACGCTTGCGGAGCAGCTGCGAGATTCTTGTTCGTCAAGTCCACGCCTGGGCATGCGCCCTGAACGGCCTGGGCGTTCGGCGATATCGCCGCTGCTTGCGGAATGGAGTTCACGAGCTCGGCGCCAAGAAACACGAACGTTCCGCGGTGTGCGTTGAACGCGCTGTCGCGTCGATCCCATGCGACCGATGCACGCTCGGCGATGACCAGGCTTCTACCGTCCGGAACGCGAAGAAGAGCGGCCAGACCGGGGTTGCCTGGATTGCACGCGAGAAACGCCGCAACCGAATCGAGCTGGAAGAGTGTCACGTCATTGTCCTCGACGCTCTGCCCAACGGTGATGGTGATTGCGCGTGACGGTCGATAGATCAGGCTGCCGAAGCCAGCGATCTTGTCCAACGCGAAGTCTCGCTCGAGGTCACGAACGTAAATCGCATCGGACTGTGCGCGAACTTGTGGGCCGAGGCCCACTTCTGGAAAGCTGCCGCTCAGCGTGATGCGCCGAGCAAGCCGATCCTGCACCTTCTGATAATTGGCGGCGACCTGCGGATCCAGGATCAAAAAATCCGGGAGGTATGAGAGTTGCGCGCGGAAGACTCCGGCCACCGCGTAGCCCAGGATATTTCGCTCATCGTATTCGATGGTCCCGCGAACCCCCTCTCCCGTCGAGAACCCGGGTCGCACTTCGATGTAGCGTGGGAGTCTTTCGACGAGGTCGATGTATACTGTCTTGTTCGACTGGGGAACGTAAGGATCGCTGAGCGATATCGTCACACTCGAGAATACGCCCAATGTCTCGATTTGCTGACGCGTCCTCTCGACGTGGCTCGTGCGGTACGGCTGCCCCACCTCGAGTTTGATCCTTCGCCTGACCACACTTTCCCGCGTGTCGGACAAGCCGTGAATCTCGATGGCTCGCACGACCACCTGGCTCCCCTCGGTCACATCGAAACGCAGGCGCGCCCGCGTGTGATCCAACGATGGTTCGAGGGCGTACTTGATGTCGACGTACGCGTATCCGAGATCCTTGTACCAGTCGACGACTCGCCGTCGCGCGTCGTCGAGCTTCGTCGTGCTCACCGGCTCGCCAAGCGGCAGCTGCGCCGCTTGAGCGACGTCCTGCTCGCTCATGCTTTTGACGCCGGTAAATGCCACGTCCCAGAGGATTGTGCGCGGTCCCAGCCTGATCGGGATGACGAGCTGCATCGATGGCGCGCATTCGAGGCCGCGCGCCGCATCCGGGCGGCACGTCGCCGATGGCGAAGTGATCGCTTGCGTCACCAATGGCAGGCCCGTCGAGCCATACGCGCACGCGTCCGACGCCAGCGGCAGGGTGGGCAGCGAAACGCAATGATGGGGAGGGGAGCGCGAATCGCAACGCGCACGCGCGATCTGGACCGGCCCCACCTCCGCGCTGAGAAATCCCTCGTTTCGATAGAGTTCCTGAACGTGTGCGACAGCGCGCTCGTAGGTATCCTCAACGTACGTTTCGTCGGGTCGCAAGTCGATGGGAGCTGGACGCGCCCCGGTAGCAATCTGCCCCGCGCCATCCCCGAGGGTCATGCTGACCCCGCGTGGATCCGGGTCCAAGAACAACTCAGTGCCGGGAAGCTCCTCCTCGAGGAAGCTGTCGATCTCCGTCCCAATCTCGCTGGACGAACGTGGTCCACCGTTCGACAAACGCTTGATCGCATCGACCTTGAGGCATGGGTAACGGCGACCGGCCACGCGGACGCGGGGGTTCTCGATGATGTGGAAGACCAAGACCTGTACGGGATCGCCGGCCGCCCCGCGCACTTCGGTGCGCACATCAACGTCCAAGAAACCGCGGCGTTCGTAGAATACGCGAAGCCTCTCGGCGAGATGCAGCGGTGAGCGATCCGTCTCGTCGTCCAGGCCGAGCGCTGCGGTGAGGGCCTCGGTGTCGTAGTGCTCGTTGCCCTCGAAGCGGGGAACTTGCTCCGCGCCGGCATCGATTCGCACACGGAGCCCGACGCGCCCGCTCCGTTCCGGTTCCCCGACCCAGACGAGGTCATGGGAAACGATGGCGTGGTGCCAGCCCTTGCTGTGAAGAACCTGCTCCAAGGTTGCATCTGCCGCATCGAGAACGGACTCGTCGGCGCGGTCCTTCGGTCGTACTGCGTACGTCTCACCCAGCGCCGTCAGCTGGTCACGCATGGCCCCGAAGACGTAGAGATTACGATCGTCGACGAGTCGGGGGGCACCCGGATTCACGTCGACGACGACGAGTGTGTGCGAAGGATCGTCGGTCGTGCGCGATTGAAGATCGACGCGCGCCGAAGGGTAGCCGTGCAGCGCCATGAAGTTGAGAATCCGCGCGTTCGTGTCGCCGATGTCGCCGCCGACGAGCTCTGCGCCTTCGGCCAGGTTGGCCTCGCGCAAGAGCTCGTCACGTTGTACGAGCGCGCCGTGCAGCTCGAGGTCGAGACGCTTGATGAGCTTGCGGGGTGTCGCGCGCAGAATGAGGGCCACACCGCCGCTCTCCTGCGACGCGGTTGCGCGAGCGCGCGCAAAACGTCCGGCGCCGAGTACCTCGGCGAGCGCGCGACGCGCGCTCTGCGGCGTGAGCACCTCCCCCACTTTGATCTCGCGCACGGTGGGGACCTCGACGTCACGCCACACGTTTCCCTCGAGGATGACAGCGATCCGAGTGATGTGCAGCCCTTCCAGTCCCGACAAATTCCCTGCGGGCTGGAGTGATGGAACCTGCGAAGGCTGACGCAGCGGCTTGGTCGGCGGGATCGGAATCACCTGCTGCGCCTCGCCGGAGCGCGGCGCGAAGAAAACCGCGAAGACCGTGCAACACACGATCGCCACTAGGTGACTGGTGTTTTTTTGCGGGCGATGGAAATAATGCTGGGGTGCGCTCGGTTGGGGCGGCATGACAGTGGGAACGTCACCGCCGAGCGCGGATCTGTTCCGGTCGACGCGCCAATCCCCCCTGAGAGAAGGTCGCTGTATTTCGGTCGAGACCGAGCGAGGCCGCTTGCGGGGCGAGGAGCCGTACTCCCGTGACTCCCGTACGGTGACGACCCCCGACGGCGGAATCGCGAAGGGATCGGCCGAAAGACACCGACCTTCTAGGGGGACTCGCCTCCGGGCCGCCTGTCCTCGGTAGACTCTCCGGTCGCGCATTCGGCCTTGACTGCTACTCGAACTCGAGCCGCCAGCGAAGATCTACACCGAGGTTGCCCAGCGTCGATGAGGACACGTCGTTGATGTTGTCGTATGAGCCTTGGACACTCAAGCGGTTGTTGAGACGCCATTCGATGTTCGACCGAAGTTCGCGGTCCTGGGAGAGGCCCGTCGTCACGCTGGCGCGAAAGTCGTTCGTCAGCCTCTTGCCGACCGTGAGTTGCGGCTCTGTCTTGCCCGTCACCGTGGAGTACGCGCTTCCGAAGCGAAAGTCGTCGATGATCGGGAGCGCTTGCTTCACGGCGCGGTCGGCGCCGCTCGCCGCACCGAGATAGTTGAGCGCGAGGCTCGCGCCAAGGGCGCTGGCCTGAAGCTGGTCAAGCTCCGCGCGCGTCATCCCGACGGCGAGGAGCAGTACGATGTCGTCCTGCGAGAGGCTCGGTTCGCTCGTCATGTCGACGCGCAGGTTGTCCGCATCGCCATATGCATGCAGCGTGATACGCCACAGCGAACCTCCTCGCGTCGAGCCTGTCGAAGCAGCCGTGGGGCCGCCTCCGGTACCGACCCCCGCGGCGGCCGCCGCGCTCGTGTCCGTGT
>JALYHX010000631.1 GCA_030776305.1 Myxococcota bacterium | reverse complement strand
TCGCAGGCGAGCCGGGTGTCTCGTCTGACTTCTTCGTCGGAGAACCCGATGGACTGCACGAGCTCGAGCGCCTTTGCATCGTCGGCGAGGAGCCAGATGCCACCACGGTGCGCGCCGATGGCAACCGTTGCCTCGTTGATGATCACCGCTGCAATGTCGCGCGGCTTGAGCCGGCGCGCGAAGGACGCCGCGATCGAATGCAAGAGCTCAAGGCGAACATGCTGGGCGACCAGGCGCTCGTCACTCCTGAAATCGCCTGCGCGAGCCGTGTACGCGGACTCGATTCTGGCGGGCTCAGGCGGCATCGTGACGCTCTTCGGACCTCTCGACCGGTGCCGCGTCGTCACTTGCCTGCCGGTTTCCCCAGCGCTCGAGCTTTCGATAGAGAGTGCGGCGGTCCATTCCGAGGACGCGCGCCGCCGACGCCTTGTTTCCCCGTAGCACGTCGAGAACCTGGCCGATGTACCTGCGCTCCACCTCCTCCATGGGAAGGATGGTCGACGGGTCGCCGCTCTCGATCGCAATGCGCGGCGATTTGTATTGGCCGATGCGTTCGGGCAAGTCGTTGACGCCGACATGGTCGAACTGCGCAAGCGCCACTGCGCGCTCGATGCAATTCTGCAGCTCTCGAACGTTCCCTGGCCATGGATAAGCAAGGAGGCGCTCTGCGGCAGCGCTTTTCAGGCCGAGAATTCGACCGGGCGTATTCCCCTGGGAGCGCTGCAAGAAGTTCTGCGCGAGAAGCAGGACATCGTTGCCGCGCTCTCGGAGCGGCGGCGCATGAATGTGGACAACATTGATCCGATAAAAGAGATCCTCGCGAAAGCGACGCTGTTCGACCTCAGCGTGCAGATCACGGTTCGTTGCCGCAACGATACGCGCGTTGAAAGATACCTCGGCATCACCGCCAACCGGGCGTACCGACTTTTCCTGAAGGGCTCGCAAGAGCTTCGCTTGCATTCCCATGGGCATTTCGCCCACCTCGTCGAGAAAGAGCGTGCCTCCGGACGCCTTCACGAAAAGTCCGGGGCGCGACGAGCGTGCGTCGGTGAAAGCTCCTTTTGTATGCCCGAACAGTTCGCTCTCGAGAAGTGACTCCGGCATGGCCGCGCAGTTGATCGCGACAAACGGATGCTTCGACCTTGCGCTCCGCGAGTGCAATGCACGCGCGATGAGCTCCTTGCCAGTGCCGCTCTCGCCGGTGACGAGTACCGTCGCGTCGGTCTCGGCGACTCGCGCGATGACATCGTACATCTTCTTCATGGACGCGCTCTCGCCGATCATCTCGTCGAATGGGCGTAGCTCGCTGAGCGCTCGGCGGAGGCGTCGAACCTCCTGACGGAGCTCGCGGTGGCGTAGGGCTCTCTCGATCGTCGTGACGAGGTCGTTCGCGTCGAGCGGCTTCGTCACGAAGTCGTAGGCACCCGCGCGGATCGACGCGACCGCACACTCGATGCTGGCGTAGGCAGTCATGACGATGACCGGCGTATCCTCTCGGAGCGTGACGACTTCGCGGCAGAGATCGACACCACTCATGCCCCGCATGTTGATGTCACTCAGCACGACGCCGAAGTCTTGATCGGCCAGTTGCCGTAGAGCGGCCTCGGGCGTCATGTGCGTAACGACTTCGTACTGCCTTTGCTCGAGCTCCGCGCTCAAGAGCTCAAGCATGCTTTGGTCGTCGTCGATGATGAGAACACGTCGCTCCACGTGGTGCTCCTTTCAGTGGTCAGCCCTACGAAAGCTCGCGGCGTATCAGCACGGTTCGTGCCGGGTGGGGTGTTTTGCGCCATTTCTTGTCCGCCAGGCGTTCCCCATTGTTTGTCGCGCGCCACCGCCTGCGTGCGCGGTACAAAACTGCCACAGTGTGATCGTGACACGCGGCGAGCTAGGGGGCGATGCGCGCGCCACCTCGTAATCACCCGAGCATTGGCGTTGCAGGCCTAAGGGGTTGCCATTTGATCGCTGGGCGAGGCACGGGCGGACGCGCGTCGACACTGACACTCGACGCGCGCGGCCCGCTTTCAAGCCTCATCCAGTTCCAGGAACGCCTGTTCCTGAACTGCGAGCGCGCTATCAAACCGCGCGGCGGCCAACCAAGAGTGAGACCACCGCCATCACAAGGAACGCGAAGAACAAGATCTTCGCAATGCCCGTCGCGCTTGCGGCGATGCCGCCAAATCCGAAAACCGCTGCCACGATAGCGATGACGAAGAAAACTGCGGCCCAATGGAGCATGGGAGTCTCCTTTCTAGAGGAACCTCTTCGGCCGATCAGCGCGGGCGCTACCGACCAGTCGCCACCGATCGCAAGGCTCACGCCAGGTCCCAAACGGGTAACGGAACGGCCTCCCATCCGCGGCTCATGTCGATGGCGGATGAAAGCGAATGGTTTCGGAAACCATCGACCAAGCGGGCGCTGTGTCGTCGGAGCAAAGAGTCACGACTAGTCGCATTTTGCCCCACCCATGTAAGAGTCGTCCGTCGTCCGCGGACGCGCAAAGACCAGAGCCAGTGAGCAACGCGCCGCTGGGGGCCTTGGCATGGTGTCTGCTCACTCCCCAGGCAAGGTATTTCGTCATGTCGCGTCGAGTTCTTGTGGATCTTGTCTTGTCATCTTGCGTTCTCGTTGTCGCCGCGCCCACGCGTGCCTGTGTGGCGGACTTTCGAGCGATTCGATCGGTAGGACGACGATGCCGATGATCGCCGTTGACGATTGGCTAACGACGGAGGACCAGAGCGGTGACCGGCTCGTGCACGGCGGTTTCGGCCCGTCGCCCGGTACCCTGATTGGTGGCAGTTACCGGATCATCAGCACCCTCGGCGTCGGGTCGATGGGCGTCGTCCTCCTCGCGCAAGACGAAACGCTGGACCGGCGCGTCGCAATCAAATTCACGCGGGCCAGCTTGATGGGTTCGAGCTTTCGAGCTCGGTTCTTGACTGAGGCGCGAGCGATGGCACGGGTCAGCCATCCAAATGTCCTGCAGGTACACGCGTTCGGCGAGCACGACGGGTCGCCGTACTTCGTCATGCAGTTTGTACAAGGACCAACGGTCGAACAGTGGCTCGGGCAACGAGGGTCGCCTCCAGAGGTGGATCTCGCTCTCCGGATCCTCGACGACGTCTGTCATGGCGTGTCGGCGATTCATGCTGCGCACACCGTTCACCACGACATCAAGCCATCGAACATTCTGCTGGACGATGAGTTAAGGCCGCGCGTCGCCGACCTCGGCCTTGCGGTTTTGTACCGAGAGGGCTCTGCCAGCAAGCACGAGATCGTCGGCACGCCGACGTACATGGCGCCGGAAATCGCGTTTTCACACCACATCGACCCGGCGCTTCGGCCGCGGGCCGACGTCTACTCGTTGGGCTGCGTAGCCTATCAGCTCTTCACGGGTCGTCCGCCGTTCGACGGAGCCGGCAACATGGGGATGTTGCTTCAACACGCAACGCGGCCGGTACCCCCAGCGAGCAGCATTCGCCCAGGCCTACCGCGCGAGTTGGATCATGCGCTCCTCGGTGCTCTCGCGAAGGACCCGTTGGAGCGCACTCCTACGGTCGAGGACTTTCGCCGCGCCTTGGTCGCAGCGCGCGGGACGGGCCGGGATCCGGTACGAATCCTCATTGCGGACGACAGCGACGACGCACGAGAGGTTCTCCAAGTGATGT
>JALYHX010000630.1 GCA_030776305.1 Myxococcota bacterium | reverse complement strand
GGACGTGGTTGCGCCGCGGCCCCTGGCCCAATCGTGGTCGGTAGCTCCAGCGGATGCGCGGGCTCGTGCGTCCGCATTTCGCGCGGGCGCATCAGCTCGTCGAGACGGCGCTGCTCGTCGACCTGCTCGTACGATTGGCGGATGTCCTCGAGCAGCCCGTTGGTGCGCGTGTAGTCCTTTGGCGCCTCGTACTCGGTCTGGTCGCTGAAGACGAAGTAATGATCGAGAAACTCCTGGCGCTCCTGCATCTTGCGCTCGAAGACCGCGCGAAGGTCCGATTGCTCGCGAATGATGTACGGCGTCAAGACGAGGATGAGATTGGTCTTCTGCATCGAGCTCTTGCTCGTGCGGAAAAGCGCGCCGAGGACCGGGATGTCGCCGAGCAGCGGAATCTTTTGATCGGTGCGTGACACCTGATTTCGGACGAGCCCACCGATGACCACCGTCTGCTGGTCTTTGACGACGAGTTGCGTCTGCGCCGTGCGTTTCGAAAACGGAACGGCACCGAGCGTGCCGACCGGCGCTTCTCCGGTGACGTCGCTGATTTCCTCGGTCACCTCGAGGCGCACCTCGTCCGAGTCGTTGAGGTGGGGCACGATCTTCACTTTCGTCCCGATGTCCTGGCGCGGAGCGGTCGTGCCCCCCCCGAATGCCCCGAGCGCACCGAGCGCGGCGGCTCCTTGCGAGCCGGCCGCACCCGCCAGCGAGGAGAGCGAGCTCAGACCCCCGCCGTTGACCTGGAGGGGGATGTTCTGACCGACGTTGATCTCGGCGGGAATGTTGTCGGTCGCGAGAATGTGCGGCGTCGACAGGATGTCGGCATCGTTCGTGGTAGCAAGCGCATTGATGAGCACACCGAACGCTGGAATCGAGACCCCAGTTCCGAGCAGGTTTTCGGTCCCGGGGATTCCCGGGCCGCGAATCCCCAGTGCGAAGGCGTTGAGCGTTGAATCGGTCGGACTGGGCAAGAAGATGGTCGAGAACGGGTTCAAGCCGCCGAAGATGGTCGTGGTTCCCTGTGTGCCGACGTCCGACGCGAGTGCGCCCGCGTGGAATCGGAAGCCTAGCTGATTGGTGCGCTGGATCGTCAGGTCCATGATGACCGCTTCGATGAACACCTGCCGTCGCGGCTGATCCAGTTTGTCGATCACGGTGCGCAGGTTGGCGAAGTCGCGCAGGCTCGACGTGACGACGATCGAATTGGTCGACTTGTCGGCGCTGACCTTCACCCCGGACTCGAAGATGGCGAGCGGCGTCGTTCCCTTCCCCGGCGCGCCTCCCGCGGCGCCCGCGGACGCCGCCCCCGTCACGATCTCGTTGAGCGTCTTCGATAGTTCGACGGCGTCGGCGTGCTGCAGCGCGAGAACGTGAATCTCTCCCTCGCCTGTCCGCAGCGGAACGTCGAGCCGCTTGATGAACTCCAGGATTCGCAGATACGCCCGTTCTGTGGAGATAATGACGAGCGAATTGCTGCGGTCATCGGAGAGGATCTTCGCGATGTGGAGATCGCTGCTTGCGGCCGCGACGCCGGGAGCCTTGCCCGCAGCCGCCTGTCCTTTCAAATCGAACACCTCCTCGAGGCGCGCCTGAATGTCCGACGCCATGCCGTAGTGAACGGGCTCGATCCAGATCTGATCGCCCACACCACCGACGTCGACGTCCTCGAGGATGCGCATCATCCGCTGGATGTTCGTCCCCGTGTCCGTGATGATGAGCAGGTTGCCGGGGCCGTAGACCGTGATGTCGCCGTCCTTCGACTTGAAGTGACCGAGGACCGCGGCAACCTCGTCGGCGTTGACATGGTGCAAGCGGTGGATGCGCGTGATGTAGCGATCCTCGGCCGTACCGGCCTGCCCGGCAACGTACACAGGAGCGCCCATCTTCGCGTCCGGCGACTCCACGATTTTGTAAAATCGTCCATGCGGAACGACGGTGAGGCCATTCGCTTCTAGTATCGACAAAAACGCCTGGTAGGCCTCGGCGACGGTGACCTTTTGAGGAGAGAAGACGGTCGCCTTGATGTTTCTTATCTTGCCGCCGAATATGAATCGCTTGCCCGTCAGCTCACCGATGACGCGCACGAGCTCCGGAAGATCGGCGTCCTCGAGCGAGAAGGAGACGAGCTCACCCCCGCCGCGCGGCTCGTACTCGACGCCGGACTCGAACTGGGTGAGTCCTTGCGTGTCGCCGATTGGTTTTCCATTCGGGCCCATGGCCGGCTTGCCTGCTTCGGCTCCAGCGCCTTGCCCAGGCGTTGGTGGTGCGCCGGGGGGCTGACCGGGCGCGGTCATCGGCACATTCGGTCGGCCCCTGGGAGGGAGCTGCGGCTGCGCGAGAACATCGGCGCCCCCGGCGACAATCACCAAGTTGGAGAGCACGAGCGCCCAGACGGAGCTCAGGCGGCCTCGATGAAGCATGGAAATGCACTGGAAAACCTTCAATCTCATCTCTTGCTCGCGCGCACTTTCTCGTTTGACCGTCTACTTCCCCGGGGTTGTCGTCACG
>JALYHX010000629.1 GCA_030776305.1 Myxococcota bacterium | reverse complement strand
GGCTTGACGAGCTGAGGGTCGCCGCCGGCAATCGACGCCGCCTCGGCGAGGCGC
Organism: Myxococcota bacterium; assembly: GCA_030776305.1. Classification (GTDB taxonomy): domain Bacteria; phylum Myxococcota_A; class Polyangia; order Polyangiales; family Polyangiaceae; genus Palsa-1150. The sequence goes on along the minus strand of JALYHX010000629.1, from coordinate 9,779 downwards.
AGACGACCATCCTCGATCCGATGTCCGGCAGCCAGGACATGTCCCGCCGCCACCCGTGCGCGAACGCGCGAATCGCGCCCACCCGCGCGGTCCGCATGGTCGATGACCCGATCGCAGAGATCCTTCGCGTCGGGGGACGAGCGAACGAGGCGTACTGCGGAGGCCAGGTTTTCCAGCCATGTCACGAACTCGTCCGGGGCGCGCGTTGCGGGGTTGGTCAGGGCGATTGCGCGTGCGCAGTCCCGGGCGGCGGCCTCGAGCTGACGAGTCGCCAGTCGGCGCTCGCCGCTCTTGGCGAAATATCCAGCCGCGCGTTCGCGGTCCCCAGCCTCGTACAGGTGCCCCGCGATGCGTGCCGCCTGCTCCCACGCCCGCTCGCCGAGCGTGACTTCGAGCGCACGCCCCGCCGCGGCGTGCATCTCACGGGCGGCCTGAGGAGTCAGGACGTCCGCCACGACCTCGGGCACGATGGGCGATGCGAAACGCAACTCGCTCGGCGCCGTGTGAACGAGGAAATCGCTCGACGCGAGCGTCGCGATCGAGCGCTCGAGCGACGGCATCGCCTGCCCCAGCATGCACGACAGAACGGCGACGTCGATGGGATCCCCGAGCACCGCCGCAGCTTGCAGGGCGGCCCGATCCTCGCTCGAAAGGCGAGCCACGCGCGACGCAACGAGCCCCCGCAGCGTCTTGGGCAACGCGAGATCCTGGCCGACGAGCTTCATCGCAAGAACGTGGCGGTCGGCAATGGAGATGGCACGCGCGTCCACGAGTGCCTTGAGTACCTCCTCGATGAACAGGGGATGGCCGCCCGCGCGCGCACGAACGAAACGCAAGAGCTCCTCGGGCACGGCGTCGACCGAAAGACGGAGACCCACCAGGCGCTCGACTTCCGCCGCGGCGAGGTCCCCGAGATCGATGGCCACGTGTCCTTCGGTCTTTTCGAGGGGGTGCGAGAATCCAGCGCGCGCTGCAAGTACGAAGACGACGCGCGTATGACCGCACCGACGAAAGACCTCCTGCAGCAATTCGTAGCTGTCCTCATCCATTGCGTGGGCGACGTCCCACGCGAAAGTATGCGGGCGGTCGGCGCAGAGGCTTTGCACCATGCGGGTGAGCGCCTGGCGGAGCAGCGCGTTGGCGTCTCCGACGAGTGTCGTGACGCCCGCGCCGAGCGCCATCAGTACGGCACGAACTTCGTCCTCCTGGAGCCCGAGCGCACGAAGTCGCGGCTGGACGGTCAAGATGCGGTCGGGCGCGTCTCCCTCGGTCGTTCCGCACAGCACGTGAAGCATCGACGCCACCCCCGAGAGGGGAAACTCGCGTCCCCGCGGGGGACACGCGGCGATATGGAAGCCGACGTCATAGCCGCCCTTTCGAAGGCGCCGTTCGGCCTCGTAAACTAGGCGCGTTTTGCCCACGCCATGGTCGCCGCGAATGGTGAGAACTCGCGCCTTGCGTTTGGCGGCCAGGGCGAGGACGATACCAATGAGCCTGAGCTCTTGCTTGCGCCCCACGAGGCGACCGAATGCCTCGCCGGGTCCGCGGACCTCCTTCACGATCACGCCTGGCACATTCGACGGCGGTCTGTCGGTATCGCTCAAGGGTTCGAACTCGAACAGCGACTTCACCTGGCGCATGGCTTGCGCGCTCATGGCCACCTCTCCCTCGCGCACGCGCGCGAGGGCGCGCGCGGTGTCGAAGAGCGTGCCTAGTCGCTCGTCTTCGCTGGGCTGGCCCGCGCGGGAGACGTGGATTCGCCCCACGTGTAGACCTACGCCGGGTGGGCGCGTCGGCTCCAGGCTTCGCCGCGCGACGAGCGCGCAACGCGTCGCCATTTCGGTGTCGCGGCCGTCGGGATCGCCGAGGCCGAAGACTGCCCCAATGTGTCCCATTTCTCTCCGCATCACGCGGCCACCCCATAGGTCGACAGTGTTGGCCGCCATATCCATGACCTCCATGGGCGTCTGCCGCGGAAGCTCGATGACGAGCGCGGTCACTTCGCGACGCTCTCCCATCTCCACGGCGCGATCGATGGCGATCGACCGCAAGTCGGCCGTGACGCGGACGCTGGAGGCCTGACGAACGGACGGCACTTCGACGGGTGTTCGTTCGGTTCGCGGATTGCCATGCTCGGCATCGAGCATCGGCTCCGGTGTCTCGCTGGAACCGGCGGTCTCGCTCTCCTGAAATCGCGAGACGAACTCAGCGAGCTCGTGGGCGCTGTATCGGCTGCCTTGCGCGTAAAGGAACGCGAGGAGCGCCTCGTACATACGCCCGGCATCGGCGAAGCGGTCTGCCGGCCGCTTGGCCATTGCAGTCTTCACGATGGCCACCAACTCGGCAGGTGCGTCGGGACGCAAAAGAGTGAGAGGCGGATACTCACAGGCCTGCACGCGCCGCAGCGTTTCGAAGGTCGTCGGCGCACTGAACGGGTTCACACCGGTCACGCATTCGTAAAGAATCGTACCGAGCGAGAAGAGATCACTTCTCGCGTCGACACTTTCGGCTTGCGCCTGCTCGGGGCTCATGTAACCGAATTTCCCTTGCAATCGCTTCGCGCGGGTGTCTTCCGGCACGTCCTTGTCGAGCACACCGCGGGCTTTGGCGATGCCAAAATCGGTGACCTTGACTTCGCCTTCGAACGACAGGAGCACATTTTGCGGTGAAACATCGCGGTGCACGATCCCGAGCGGCCGCATTTGCTCGTCTCGCCGGCGGTGCGCATGATCGAGACCCTTCGCCACCTCGGAGGCGACATACGCGCTCATCGCAATGGGCAGAGCAATCTGGTTGCGTCGACCGCGCGCGAGAACACTCGCGAGGTCGAGGCCGTGCACGTACTCCATCGCGATGTAGTAAGCGTCCGGTTGCTCGGGGCCGACAGGGTCGCCGATCGGCGCCTTGCCGAGGTCGAATACTTGCACGATGTTCGCGTGCGACAGCCGGACGGCCAGCTTGGCTTCGTGGATGAACATGTCGATGAAGTCTTGGCTACGAGACAGCTCCGGCAGGATGCGCTTGATGACCAGGATCTTCTCGAACCCCTCGACGCCATAGCTCTTGGCCTTGAAGACCTCCGCCATCCCTCCTTGGCCGAGCCGCCCGAGAAGCCGATAGCGACCGAATGCACAGCTCACGGCTGTCTCCTATTGCGCATCCAGAAGCTGCGTGCAATGCACGACGACCTGTCTACGTTTTTTGACTGCGTGTAACGATTCACGCTTCGTGATGAAGTAATTTCCTCACCATTGCGTGGTAGGAGCCACGTTGGGGTGGGATGGCGGCGTGGGCAAGTCCAGGGCAAGTCGAGGCAAAACGGTCTGCGCTTTTCGCTCTGGCAACAAGCGTCTACGGATTGCCCGGTCGTCGGACGACCTCTCCTGGTGCTCCCGGAAATGGCGGCGGCGGCTCGGGGTGCCGAACGACGTACACGGGATTCGTGAAAGCGAGTGGCGGGACCGGCATAAAAGGAAGCACATCGTTCAATCGGCGCTCACCGCGCGCGACGACCTGGACCCACCCATTGCTGTCGCCGACCATTACATCGATGTCGCGATCGAAGCGGATCGTGCGCGCCTGGGCTTCTTCGAGCGAACCGACTTCGGGACCGAGCTGCGTCGGACGCGACGGAACGTCGAACGTCCGCACGACACGGCCACTGACCACGATCTCGACTTGGGTCACATCGACCCAGGGAGCCGCGCGAATCCGCAAGTGGCCGTGGATCGGATCGTCGGTCGTGATGGCTTCGTCGCCGGGTCCGGCGCCAGCGAGATCGAGCTCGATGATGGGTCCGCTGGTGACCGTCGCGTGGCCCTTCTTGATGTTTGCGACGACGACCAGGGGGTCCACGGAGTTGCCCTCCATGTCTGCCGTCGCGTGAGGGTCGATGGTCACCATCGTGCGCGGGTAGCCAGCCCAACGAAATTGGATCCGATGCGAGTCACTGCTGCCCGTTGCCGTGTAATGCCAGCCGTAATCGAGTAACGCCCAGTAGTCGTGCAATACGCGCTCGACGCGCTCGGGCTGCTCGCTCTCGTAACCGTTGTAGACCTCGATGCCGTCGAAATCGATTCGGCCACGAATGTGGGATCGCGGCGATCTGGGATCGAAGCCGATGTTCGACAAGTAGCCGATTCCTTTCGGCAGGCGTGGGTGGTTCAGCTGGAAATAGCGATTCGGATCACCCGCGCGCACCGCGCGGAAGATCGCCCCCATCGTCGTGTGTCTGTAAGGCGGAACGGGTAGCTGCGGCGGATAGGGAAACACTCCAAAGTGACCGAATCCTCGATTGTAAGTCGTGACTTCGACACCAGTCACGCTGAGCAGCTCATGACGCAGGTCCAGCGTGTCGACTGCCGACGAGTAATCACCGACGACATTGTGTTCGGTCGGAACGGCGAAGTCGATCCCGGCGGCCACCAGCGATAGGACACGATCCTCGGGGGTCACGGGCGAGTCGAAGCTCGGACGAGCGTGCACGTGCAGGTCACATCCAAGGACGCCCGGGGTCGGAATGACATGGCGCGGGGCCAGTTCGACATCGCTGACTCGCCCCGGTCCGATATCGACGAACTTTTCATCGATGCTCCACTCGAGCCCTTTCGTGGCGGCGACGCGGTAATGTCCCGAGGGGAGTGGGGTCATCACCTCGCCGCGCAATGCGTCGATGACCGGTCCCGCTCCGGAGGCGCGGTAGTCGGGACCGAAACTCGGGTCGACGGTACCTTCGAGACCATGGACGAGGAGCCTCGCGGTGAGCGGCTTGCCTCCATCGGCGTCGACGATCGTGACGTGCAGCTCGCCTCCGGGCGAGACGTCGAGCACGAGTTCACGGCCGCTCCCGGGAACGAAGGTCGCGACGCCGCTGGCACGCCCCGGATCAATCGCCGCATACCACTGAACGACGCTCGTCGGCGCGTCGAGCTGGAACGTACCGCCATTGGCGGCGAAGGCGCGCAACTGTGGATTGCCTTGAGCGTCTCGGCCTACGACGAGCGCGCGCTCGCCGGTCCCGGTCACGCGCCCGCGCACCATTGCGGTGCTGAGCCCGGCACTCTGGAAGAGAGTACGCCAAATCGCCATGCTCGAGGCGCCCATCGCGATGCGCAAGTCTGCGATGCGCTGATCGGCCTCGTCCGTTGGTGTCCGCGGCGGGCTCGTCGCAGTGACGCGTGTGGGCTCCCCTTGGGCATTGGGATCGTCGAGCATCGCTTCAATCGCGATCGGACCCTCGGAGGAGACGATGCCAATAGGATGCGGTTCAACGTCGACGACGAGCGCTCCCCCCGTCACGGACGCCCGATCGGCGATCTGTCCCACCCCGGAGACGAAGACGATCTGCCCCTCGCTCGGGATCTCCGCCCTCAGCGCGACCGTATGGGCTGCCGCCTCGCTCGGTCGAGCACTGAGGACGATCGACAGAGCATCGGCGGCGTTGTCCACCATGAGTTCGAGCGTGGCTTCGACCAAGGAGTCGCCGAGGGGAACGGGAACCGTGGCGCGAAGCGCACCGCGGACGGATCGCAAATCGTCACGCGCAAGGGCGAGCGGCCGCGCGGACCCATCGATGACGAGCGCGAGATCGATGTCCCGACTGACCGTCGCATCGCGGCTACGAACGGTGATCCGTGCTGCGGCCGGATGAAGCTCGAAGCTCGTCGTGCGCGTTTGGAGGACCGTCCCTGCCCGCGGCGGTGGCCGGACGGCGCCGCGAGGCCGAGCGGCATAGGCGAGCCCGAATGCGGTGAGCCCCGCAATGATGCCCATGGCAACGAGCTCGCCCAAGGATCGGCGTTCGCGAAGCATCGATCCTCACACGATATCATCCACGCGTGAGCCGGAGAGCGTGGCTGAGCGCTCGCTCTCGCCGATGATGGCGAGCGAGATGACAAGCGCAACGCTTGCTCCGAGCGCGGCGATCGCCTCTTCACCCCACTCCACGACGACGTATGCGCCCTCCCCCCTTCGCTCTCGCAGCCCAAGTCGCGCCAACTCGGCGTGCAACTCGCCCACCCCGCGGAGCCGATAGAGGTCGGCGTGAACCAGTGGCGCACGTGCAGTCGTGTACTCCTGGACGAGCGCGAACGTGGGGCTCGTAACAGAGCCCCGCACGCCGAGCGCCCGAGCGAGGGCTCGCACGAGGAACGTCTTACCGGCGCCGAGATCGCCCGACAGGATGACGAGGTCCCCAGGCAAAAGAACGCGCGCGATGGCTTCGCCCAGGCGCCGCGTATCGCGACGGGTACGCAGTTCGCGGACCAGGGGATCTGTCACCGTTCGCCGCGACGTGTGACGTATTTTATGTAGTTTCCGGCTCGGGCTCCCCATCGGGAGTGCCCGCCGCCCCGCCCCTCCCTCCCTCTTTCGCTTTGGGGTCAGGGAGGCGCGCGTTCCTTGGACGGTCGGCCTCCCCATCGTCCTCTTCCTCTTCTTCTTCCATCTTCTCTTCGGCAGCCTCCCCTTTGAGCGCCCGAATCGCCTCCGAGTCACCGATGCTCATGGCAAGCTGGGGGTGCTTGCGCCCTTGCTCCCAGAACCGCGCATAGAAGTACGCCGCGACGAGCGCGCTGAGCAGTCCGATGAGTTGACTCGTCGAGAGTTGGTACGGCACCGTCTGCGCGAATGTGGCGGGCTTGAGCACGACATAAGCGGCGAGCGGTGGCGCGAACCCCACTACCCGCGCAATCAAACGCGCCATTGGATTAACGATCCCCAGCGAAATGCCGAAGACGAAACCGAGCGCCATGAGAAAGAGGCACAACGGGATGAACAGGTGCGCATCCATCATCGGTCCGTAACTGCCTCGCTCTACGTCGTCGCGCCAAAACTCGAGGACGAACCGCAGAAAGCCGTACCCAAAGACGAAAAGAAAGAAGACTTGGCCACGAAAGCGCACGTACTTGCGTTGCCACAAGAGAAGTCCGAGGAGCACGAGACCGACCAGCGATTCGTAGAGCTGCGTCGGATGAACGGGAAAGCTCGTGTCCATTCGCAGCAACTGCGACTCCATCGGCGTCCCGCGGTAAAGGTCGAGGTGCCGGACGTACGCGGGACTTCCTTCACCACTGACGAGCGTACCGGCTGGCCAATGCGGGAACGTGCCGAGCGTCTTGAGCCATTTCGGCGCGTCATCGGAAAGGCGTTTGCCGAAGTCGCAACCAAACAGGTAGCAGCCCATGCGCGTGATGAGGAGACCGGACGCAAGGCTCGGGACCGCGTCGTCCGCCCAGGCGAGGAGCCGAATCTTCTTCGGTGCGAGGTATGTCCAGCTCCCGAGCAGGCCGCCGATGAAGCCCCCGTACGCCACCAGCCCTCCGTTGCGGAGCGCGAACAGCTCCCAAAACGACTTGAACTCGTCGGGATTGGTCAGCCAGTAAAGGACGCGCGACCCGGCGAGCGCGGACAACGCGGTCACTACGTAGCAGTTGGCCATCGTCTCTCTGGGTAAGCCGTCTTTTTCCGCGAGCGGCAGCGTGAGGTACCACCCGACGACCAGCGAGAGTCCGAGCATCACGCCGTAGGCGTAAATCGGTAGGTTGAGTCCCTCGTAAGAGACGGCGTGCCACTTCCAGCCGGCTACGCACGCGCCGATTGCAACGAGCGCGGTGCCGATTGCCCCGTTTTGGTCGCGCCGGCGCAGCGCCAAAACCAAATAAAAGGCCGCTATGGCGGCGACGGCGGCGAGTGCCCACCACAGCTTCAACGGTGTGTGGAGCAGCGGGATGCGAAATAGGATCGGATGCATGGCTTGACGCCCTTCGTTTACAAGAAAAGAAGAGCCGACGACAGCCGGCATGCAGGGAGCGATGCTTCGCCGAAGGTCCTCTGGTCCATGGCAATCCCTCGGGACCGCATGGTAGATCACGCGCAGTGATGTACCGACGTTCGACCGCATGCATCCTTTGGCTTGCCGCCGGTTGCGTACCGTCCGGTAGCGCCGGACCACAGGACGCTGGGCTGCTTTCTCAGCCGGAGTCGCGGACAGCAGCTGTCGCCCGCCCGCCAGCCGTTACCGCGGTCGTGGACGTCATGAGGACGCCCTTCGAGGACTCATTCGAGCGCGCGGGCGGGCCGGGCCCAGCGGCGTCCGCGACCGAGTCGGCGACGACGTCGGGCGGCAGTGACCCCGGCGCGGACTGGGTGGCCACCGCCCCGAACATCTGGCGGATCGAGGCAGGTCGCCTCTGCGGCGAGCGAGCGCACAACCACGGCATCTGGCTGAGCCGCGTGTTGCCCGTCAATGCTCGTATCGAATTCGATGCTGTAGGCGACTCGACCGATGGCGACCTGAAGGCCGAATTTTGGGGGGATGGCCGGTCCTTTGCGACCGCTCTGTCGTACTCCAACGCGACGAGTTACCTCACCATTTTCGGCGGCTGGCACAACAAGTTTCACGTATTGGCCCGCGTCAACGAGCACGGCAACGACCGCAAGGAGATCACGGTGGACCCGCAGTCCGATGACCCCCGCGAGAAGCCGGTCGTCGCGGGGCAAATGTATCACTTCAAAATCGAGAGAGCCGATGCCAAGACAGTCAAGTGGTGGGTCGATGGGAACGAGATGCTCACCTACCCGGACCCCGCTCCGCTGGCCGGCCCGGGCCACGATCACTTCGGTTTCAATGACTGGGACGTGAAAGTCTGCTTCGACAACGTCCGGATCGTGCCATTGCCCTAACGGCCTCGGTCCTTACGGGTCGTGTTCGAAGTGCTCTCGGCCGCTCCCCTGGACGGCCCCAAGCCGTCCCAGGTGTGAACGAGACACGTCGGGAATCCACGTGCCTGTTGGACTGGCAGGCGTAGCGCGTTTGCCCCGGGGGTCGGCGTTTGGGACAGGCACCCAAACGCGGTACCCTTGGCGGCGAGTTCGAGGGATTGGCCCGAGCCATGGCCAGAAGAGACTAACCTCTGGAGCGCGCGAGGCTGGTGGAGCAGACCGACATCGAGAAGCTGATCGGGGATCTGGAGGTCGCGGTCGATCGCCTGCGGTCGCTCTACGAGCAATATTTCATGGGGATCGAGAAAATCGAGCCGACGGTCGCGCGCAAAGACGCGGACCGACGGATCTACGTGTTGCGCAAAGAGCAGATCCGCAACACCGCGCTGCGCTTTCGCTTCCAAATGTTGATTCAGCGATACAACACGTATCAAACGCACTGGCAGCGCATCTGCCGCGACATCGAGAACGGCACCTACAAACGCCACGTAATCCGCGCGCAGCGGCGGTTCGGAACCAAGCCGGCGAGTGTCCAACCCACTCCAGCCGCGATGCGCGATCGTTCCGTCGCGGCCGAGCTGGCTGAGTTCGATAGGGAGTTCGCACCGGCTCAAATGCTGGAGGACAGCGACGTCGAGATGACGGACGACGAACCGACACCCGTGACGCGCCGGGCCTCACCCGGGACCCGCCAAAGCGGCTCCAGCCGCCCGCCTCCGCCGTCGCGACCGCCTCCCTCTTCTCGGACGGGTCCCCCCCGCCCTCCTCCCCGCGCCCCACCTCGAACGGCGCCTGTTCCGACTCCAGCGCCCCATCGCGCCGATGTCCGACGCGGCGGCCCGCCCCCATCGCCTCGAGCTTCCGCACTCGCGGGGCGACCTGTTTCGCCGACATCCGCTCGGGCGCCCGCGGTCCAACGGCGGGAGGGGGACGTGCCCGATGACCGCGTGCGTCAGATCTACGTCCAATACATTGAAACGAAGCGGCGGCAGAACGAGTCCACTGCCGCGATCACTTTTGACGGGGTCGCTCGCAGCCTGCGCGAGTCAAGCGCGAGG
>JALYHX010000628.1 GCA_030776305.1 Myxococcota bacterium | reverse complement strand
GTGTCGATCCCCGTGGCCCAGTCGTGAAGCTGCGGTTCGGCACGTGCATTGTGCCCAAAGATGACATGAGGGCCGCCTTGGTAAAGCGAACCCCACAAGGGGCCCGCGTCCTGCTCGTCGCTCCAGCCAGCGTGCGCGTCGATCGTGCGCATCTTCAAGAGAGCGTCGGGCGGCGCCCGTCCAATCGGCACTCCGGGTACGACTCCGGCGTGGACGACACGGACTCCGTGGTCAGGTAGATCGATCCAGAGAGGCATCTGGTCGAGCATTTGCCAGTCCTCGTCTGATAGAGCCCGTGCCACACGTTCATGCTCCGGGCCGAGTGGCCTCGCGTGATGATGCCATGCGAGCAACTTGTCTTCATGGTTTCCGCGTACGACCCTCGCCTCGAGGCGGCGAGCGAGCGCCAGGACCCCCACCGAGTCCGGTCCACGAACGACGAGATCGCCCACGAAGATCAGCCGGTCGTAACCTTCGGCGAACTGCAGTTGCTCGAGCGCGTCCTCGAGCTCGGCGGCGCACCCGTGCACGTCACCAACGATGACCGTGAGACCCATCGCGCGCTCAAACGCCGTCTAGCTTGGCACGCTTCGGAATCACGACCGTCCCTCCATCTGTGACGAAGAAGCGGCTTCGATCGGCTTCCCGATCGAATCCGATGATCGTCCCGGGGGGAATCTCGACGTCTTTGTCGATGATGGCGCGGCGTATCTTCGCGTGACGACCCACCCGCACGCCCTCGAAGAGAACGCTCTCCTCGACCTCGCTGAAGGAGTTGATTCGGCAGCCCACCCCGAGCACGCTGCGATGGATGCGCCCGCCCGAAATGATGCATCCATGGCTGACCATCGAGTCGGTGGCGATGCCGACACGAGCCTGTGCCTCATCGCGGAAGACGAACTTTGCGGGCGGGTCATGCGTCGCGCCGGTTCGGATCGGCCATCGGAAGTTGTAAAGGTTGAACTGAGGGTGGATCTCGATGAGATCCATTTGGGCTTCCCAGTAGGCGTCGATCGTTCCGATGTCACGCCAGTAGCCGCGCAGCGTACCTTCCTCGCCCGGAACGGTGTTCGTCGCGAAGTCATACGCAAAGACTGCGGCTCCCTTCTGTACGAGTCGCGGCAGAATGTCGTGGCCGAAGTCGTGCCGGCTGTCCTCGATGTGCTCGTCTTCCTCGAGCTCGCGCAGCAGTACATCGGGGCGAAAGACATAATTTCCCATGGAGGCCAGGCACATCGACTCGTTGCCGGGCACCGGTGGAGGATTGTCGACCTTCTCGTGGAACGCAACGATGCGGCCCCCGGGGCCGACTTCGATGATGCCGTAGTCCTTGGCGGTTTCGCGCGGCACCGGGATCGCTGCGACCGTTGCGTCTGCACGCGCGCCCTCATGGAAGACCAACAACTGCCTCACGTCCATCTTGTAAACGTGGTCCGCTCCGAAGATGCAGACGAGCTCTGGTCGCTCGTCACCGATGACGTGCTGGCACTGCCACACGGCATCTGCCGACCCGCGGTACCAGGTCTTCCCAGTACGTTGCTGGGCGGGGATCGCCTCGATGAACTGGTCCAAGATATGGGCGAGGCGCCAGTTTCGCGCGATATGCTCCTCGAGCGAAGCGCTCTTGTATTGTGTGAGGACCTTGATGCGCGAGAGACCGGAGTTGACGAAGTTCGAGAGGACGATGTCGATGATGCGATAGCGACCGCCGAACGGAACAGCCGGCTTCGCGCGATCGGAGGTGAGCGGCGACAAGCGCTTGCCCTCGCCCCCCGCGAGTACCATCACGAGCACTGGATTCGTGTCGATGTTGAGCGGCGTGCCGTCCATGGATGCGGGCTGTGCAGAGGTTCGTGGCGCAAAGCGGAGACCGGGCCGGGGCGGCAGTCTACCCTTAGTCCCGGCGCGAAGTCCTACACAGCTCCGTGGAAGACGGCCTCAATGTCGTGTCCGTCTGGATCGAGCACGAATGCCCCATAATAGTTGGGGTGATAGTCGGGACGCAGGCCGGGTGGGCCGAAGTCTGCGGCGCCCGCGGCGAGCGCCGCCTTATGGAACGCCTGCACTTCTGCCCGGTTGCGCGCGGCAAAGGCCACGTGCACCGGTGTGATGAGGCGCGTGTGCTCGGGCTTGTGGAACGACGCCGGTCCGGTCCCAATCCAAAACTCGGGCTTTGCTCCGTGGCCGAAGCCACAAGCCTGTCCGAACTCCATGAGCGGCTTGATCCCGAGCGGCGCGAGTGCGTTCTCGTAGAAGGCCTTGGAGCGCGCGTAGTCGCTGACGAAGAGCGTTACGTGGTCTATGGTTTTGCTCATACGTCGACGGTTTTGACACGAGCTACCGTCGACGTCACTACGGTTTGTCGTCAGGTCGACGGAACGGCCTTCGACTCGAGTCGGCGAAATAGTGGCCCGAGCTCCGGCCGCGCGCGCAGCGGCTCGCAGAAGCGCGTCGCCAGCTTCACGAGCTCGGCCTCGACGCGCTCGGCGCGGGCGTTGAGCTCGACGACTCGCTTGTGCGCCGTTCCGTGCTCCCGATCGATGGCATTTTCGTGACTTGCGAGGGCGGCACGAAGCTCCGCAATCTGGTAGTCGAGGTCGGCGACGGTGCGTTCGTTCTCTTCGAGCTTCGCCTGCGCGGACCGTTCGGCTCTCCGCGCGCCGATCCATACATCGACCGTCTCGGCGCACTTTCGATAGCCGTCCGCAAGCT
>JALYHX010000627.1 GCA_030776305.1 Myxococcota bacterium | reverse complement strand
GGTCAGGACGCTCATCGACGCCGTCGTCTGCGCTGCGGCCGAGGCGCTCGATGTATCGCCGCGCGCCGTGCGCCCCGCGCTCCTTGCGGCATTCGCGCGGGCCAGCGAACTCGGGCTGACGCTCGAGAGGTCCCTCGAGGGGCTGCGACGCCATGGCCCGACTGCGCCACGCGCTGAAAAAACCAGGCCACCCCCGCAAACACGATCGCCGCGCTGACGAAGCGCCGACAAGCTTGCCACGACGACGACGCCAAGCACGGCCAACGCCCGATCGAACCTCACTTCCCAGTTGCGCCTACCACCGTTGGGCCGAGATGAGGTGTGCTAGCGTCCCCCCGCCCACATGAAGATCCACGAGTACCAGGCGAAGCAGATCTTCGCCCGCTACGGCGTCCCTATCCCGCGCGGCTACCCCGCCATGTCGGCCGACGAAGCGGCGACCGCCGCGACGAAGCTCGCGTCGGAGGCGGGAACCCCGGTCGCGGTCGTGAAGGCACAAATCCACGCTGGAGGCCGAGGCAAAGGCGGCGGGGTAAAGGTGGTCAAGGGCGGCCCGGCAGAAGTCCGCGAGATCGCGCGCGCGATGCTCGGGATGCAACTCATCACGCACCAGACCGGGCCCGAGGGCCAGAAGGTGCGGAGGCTGTACGTGGAGCAGGGCGTGGACATCGCCCGCGAGCTTTACCTCGGCGCTGTGGTCGACCGTGATTCAAGGCGCGTCGCGTTCATGGCGTCGACCGAAGGGGGCGTCGAGATCGAGAAGGTCGCCGCGGAGACGCCGCAGAAAATCATGACCATCTACGTCGATCCGGCGGTTGGGATCGCCGCGTACCAGGCGCGACAGATTGAGTTTGCTCTCGGTCTCGGGTCGAAGGACCTCCTTCAGCGGTTCGTGAAGCTCATGGCGGTGCTTTACGACGTGGTGACGCGCGAGGACTGCTCGCTCTGCGAGATCAACCCCCTCGTCGTCACCAAGCAGAACGAGATCCTCGCGCTCGACGCGAAGGTCAACCTGGACGACAACGCCGAATTTCGTCATCCGGAATGGCGCGAGCTCGAGGACCGCGACGAGGCGGACCCGATCGAGCTCGAGGCGAAGATGGCAGGCCTGAACTACGTGTCGCTCGACGGCAACGTGGGTTGTCTGGTCAATGGCGCGGGTCTTGCGATGGCGACGATGGACATCATCAAGCACTTCGGCGAAAACCACGGGGTCGCCCCTGCCAACTTTCTCGACGTGGGCGGCGGCGCCAACCAGGAGCAGGTCACCAAAGCATTCAAGATGATCCTCAAGAGTCCGAAGGTTCGCGCGATCTTCGTCAACATTTTCGGCGGCATCATGAAGTGCGACATCGTCGCCGGTGGGGTCGTCGCAGCCGCGCGGGAGCTCGGGCTTCATCTGCCGTTGGTCGTCCGCCTCGAAGGAACGAACGTGGACCTGGGGAGGAAGATCCTCAACGAGAGCGGACTTGCCATTCAGGCGGCGACGACGATGGCAGACGGGGCACAAAAGGTCGTGGCCGCCGTGGTTCGCGCTGCTTCGGCGCCGGGTGCCGGCGGAGGTGCGCGGTGAGCGTCCTCGTCGGCAAAGATACACGCCTTCTCGTCCAGGGGATCACGGGCAGCGCGGGCGCGTTCCACACGAAGCAGATGATCGAGTACGGCACGCAGGTCGTCTCCGGAGTCACTCCAGGCCGCGGGGGCGAGCGGTTCGAGGGCCGAGTTCCCGTGTTCGACACCGTGGCCAAAGCGGCCAAAGAAACCGGCGCGAACGCGACATGCATCTTCGTTCCGCCCCCTGGCGCGGCCGACGCCATTCTCGAAGCATTCGACGCGCGCATCGAGCTCGTCGTGTGCATCACCGAGGGGATCCCGGTGATCGACATGCTGAAGGTGCGACGCGTCCTCGAAGGCCTCCATGGGACGCGCCTCGTGGGCCCCAACTGTCCCGGGGTCATCACCCCCGGCGCTTGTAAGATCGGGATCATGCCTGGCCACATCCACAAGCCGGGCCACGTCGGCGTGGTCTCGCGGTCCGGAACGCTGACCTACGAGGCGGTCGGTCAGTTG
>JALYHX010000626.1 GCA_030776305.1 Myxococcota bacterium | reverse complement strand
ATGGCAGCAATTCGAGCGCGCTTTGGAGCTCCCCGAGGGCGTGTGAGTCACCCTTCTTTCGCGCCACGTCGATGCCGGTGGTGAGCCACGCCCGCGCGTCGACCGCGCGACCCATCTTCTCGAGCATCTGTCCGCACATCAGGTACATGGGCACGTATTCGGGGAAGCGATCACGCAGCGTCTCGAACGCGCGGAGCGCCTCGTCGTGTCGATCGAGGCTGCGGTACTCCATCGCGAGGCCGTAGGCGGCGAAGGGGTCCGTCGCCGCAGCCCCGTCCTGACCGGTCACCTTGACCAGATACGCGAGGCGCTTGCTCTCGTTGGCCATCCAGCTGCGCCATAGCACGCCCGAGGGTCAGCAGGCGACCGGCCGCGTGCGGTGCTCCGCATGGATCGAGGTATCATGATACACATGGCCCCGCGCTCCGACGTTCCGCCCGGCCTCTCCGGCGGCGTGCCGGAACTCGAGCTCGAGGTGCGCACTAGCGCCGCACCGAAAGCGAAGCCCAAATGGCAACCGGTCGCCGAGGTCCCGCTCGAGCTCGCCGTCGAGCCGGGCGCGTTGGTTCGGGAACGCTCGACGAGCTTGCCGCCGCACGATCCAAATCTCCGCCCGGGTCTCTCTGCACCCCCTTCGGACGTGCCGGTCCCGGATCTTACGTTCGATGCGCGGCTGCTCGCTGACTTTGGCGATCCACCCCGCCACTGGCTCCTCTCGCCGCTGTACACGTGGCGTGTCTTCAAGCGCGGGCGTGACTTGAAGGCGGCGCTTTCGGGGCGGCGCTCGGAGGCGATGCGCGCCGCGAACGAGGTGGAAACTGCCCTCGTCGCCTTCGCTGAGCGGATTCGAGCGACGGCCGAGAAGACGGCGACCGCTTCGCGGGCGGTTGAAGAGTTGCGACAGGCCGAGGACCTGGTGCGGTCGCGCGACCAAGTCCTCGGCGCCGACCAGGACGTGCAAGATGCGCGTCTCTCCCAGATCGACGCTCGGCTCGCCAACCTCGAGGTGGGGCTCGCGCAGGCGCAGAGTGACGCGCGCGTGATCGTGGCCGAACTTTCGACGGTTCAAGGCGCGGTTTCGCACGATGAGGCCAGCATCAGCAGAGCGGAGGCTGCGAGGCGGGAGCAGGCCGCAATGAAGGAGCGCGTGGCGGAGATGCGGGCGAGGGTCGAGGCCGGGAGGGCGGAGCGTGGCTCGCTCGAACACTGGTTCAAGAGGCAGGTCGGCGCTCGCACGGTGGCTGTGGAGGAGGCTCGCGACGAAGTGAAGCGTCTCATGCTCGCTATCGCGAGGCGCGCGATGCGGGATCGGGATGCCTTCGGCGCGCAGTTCGATGCGCCTCGGGAACAAATTGCAAAGTTGGAGCTGGCCGCGGACGCGGCCACACGCGACGTCATGGTCCATGAGGCGGCGCGCAAGTCGTACGACGTTCGCTCTTTGCGGCGAGGCGTGGTGGTCGCGGTCGCCCTGATGCTCCTCTTCGTGGTCGCACCGATCGTGTGGCGCGCCTCACGAGTCGTGGTGCCCCCGATCACGGATGGGGCGAGCGAGCGGTAAAGGGGCTCCCAGCGAGTGAAGCCGAAGATCCAATTGGCTGTCTTGCAAATCCGAACTACGGCTGACATCATCCAACTTCACACCGAGCGCCTCCGTCTTCGCCCGCTTTGCGCGGGGGACAGCCACACCGTTGAAGCGCTCGACAAGGATCCGCGCGTCATGGCTGCATTCGGCGTTGGGTACTCGCGCGAAAGGAGCCGCGCGTGGCTCGACAAGCAACTCGCGCACTGGCAAGACCAGGGGTTCGGCCGTTTCTTGGTATCGTGCGACGACGAATTCGTCGGCTTGGTCGGATTGTCGCGCTCCGACTTCGACGCAGGGATTGTCCCTGGCGTCGAGATCGCTTGGCGCCTCGTCTTCGCCCGCTGGGGTCGGGGCTATGCTACCGAAGCCGCGCAAGCCGTGATTCGCGACGGGTTTGACCGACTGGGTCTCGACGAAATTGTCGGCATCACGACGCCCCACAACGTGCGCTCTAGACGAGTCATGGATCGCCTCCGAATGGTCCATTCGCCGAGTGAAACGTTCGAGCATCCGCTGGTTCCGGAAGGTCCGCTACGCACGCACGTCATGTATCGGTTGTCGCGGAGGCGGATGAAATCGGTGACCGTCAGCCGCTGAGGCCGACCGCACCATGGAAGCGGGTAGACGTCGAGCTCGCGGTCGTCCCTTTACCGCGCAACCACATCGAGACGCGCCTTCAGCACGTCGACCGAGCTGCCGCCCACCATCACCTCGAAGCCGCCGGGCTCCACCACGCGCTTGTTCGTCGCGTCGAAAAATGAGAGCTCCCTTGGGCCAAGGGTCATCTCAACGCGCCTCGACTCACCCGGTCCCAGATGGATCCTGCGGAAGCCCTTCAGCTCCTGGACCGGTCGTGTAACCGAGCTGACGAGGTCATGGATGTACAGCTGAACGACTTCGTCCGATGCACGCTTTCCGGTGTTCGTCACGGTGACCTGGACCACCGCGCTGCCGTCGGGTGCCATGCGCGCGGGGGAGACCGTGAGTCCTTCGTAACGGAAGGTCGCATACGAAAGCCCGAAACCAAATGGCCACAGCGGCCCGGGCTCCTCGAAGAGATAGGATCGTCGCGCCGACGGCTTGTAATTGTAATAGGCGGGCACGGTACCCACCGATCGGGGAACGGTCACCGGGAGCCGCCCCGCAGGGCTCACGTCACCAAAGATCACTGCTGCGACCGCGGCGCCCGTCTCCTCGCCGAGGTAGAAGCCGTCGAGGATGGCCGGAGCCGCATGCGCGAGCTCCGGAATCGCCAGCGGGCTACCGTGGATGAGCAGCAGGATGACCGGACGACCGGTGGCAAGGACGGCATGCGCGAGATCCATCTGCCGACCCACAAGATCGAGACTCATTCGATCGCCACGATGGTTCTCCGCCCAGCCTTCTCGCGATAGCTGTTCGTCCTGCCCGAGCACCAGAAGCGTGACGTCCGCTGCCGCGGCGAGCTTCGCGGCCTCTGTGATCCGTCGCGCGTCCTCGGCCGGATCAGAGGGTTCTACGAGGTCGTCGGCCCATCCACGATTTCCCTTGGTGAGCCCGCAGCCGGGCGCGGACAACACCTTGACCCGATTGCCGAGCCGACTCGTGATCCCCTCGACGACGCTGACCGGCCTCTCCGGCCCGCCGCTGTATCCTCCGAGCCGACAGACCCCGGCATTGGGTCCGATCACCGCAATCGACTTCATCCGGGCGGAGTCGAGAGGCAGCAGTCCGCCATCGTTCTTGAGGAGAACGATGGCTTCCTCCGCGGCGTGCCTCGCGAGGTCGCGATCGGCCGGACGCTCCGCCTCGGGTGTGGGCGATTCCACGTAAGGACGCTCGAACAGGCCAAGCAGGAACTTCGCACGCAAGACATGCCCCACGGCCTGGTCGACGAGCGCAAGTGGGATACGTCCAGCCGTTACGTCGTCGGCGAGCGTCGCAAAAGCCTCTGTCTCGGGCAGCTCGAGTTCCACGCCGGCCTCGAGCGCCTTGCGCGCGGCGGCGGGCAAGTCCTCCACGACATGGTGCTTGCGCTCGAGCTCCGCCACGCCGAAGTAGTCCGAGACGACCATTCCGGGGAATTGCCACTCTCCACGAAGCAGATCGCGGAGCAGCCACCGGTTCGCATGCGATGGCGTGCCGTCCACTTCGTTGTAGCTTGCCATGATGCTGCCGACGTCCGCGTCGCGCACGACCGCCTCGAACGGTGGAAAGAAGACCTCGCGCAGCACATGGGCCGAGTAGTTGCCTGGCGCCGTATTGCGCCCTCCCTCCGGCTGGCCGTGGCCCGTGAAGTGTTTGGCCGTCGCGATGACGTGTTCTGCGTCGAAAGGCGCGTTGGGCGATCGACGTCCTTGAAACCCGAGGACGGCCGCCACACCCATCGCGCTGACCAAATAGGGATCTTCACCGTACGTCTCTTCGATGCGCCCCCAGCGTGGATCCCGCGCAACGTCGACCACCGGCGCAAGGACGTGCACCACGCCGCGACTGCGCGCTTGCCGCGCAGCGACCGTGAAAATCTGCTCGACGAGCGTCGGATCGAACGTCGCTGCGAGGGCGATCGCCTGAGGAAAGCTCGTACCGCCCGGGGCCACGAAACCGTGCAGCGCCTCCTCGTGGGAGAGCGCGGGGATTCCGAGGCGCGTCTCGTGTACGAGGAACTTCTGAATCGCGTTCACGAAGTCGATGGCGCCGCGCGCGTCGTGCCGATCGCTTGGCCGCGTCACCTCGCCGATCCCCTGGGAAATCAGCCGTCGCGCTTCGCCGACCGAGAACTGGTGGCTCGTGGCGTCATCGATATGGGTGTGCTCCCAGTTGACCGACTCGAGTTGCGCGATTTTTTCCGGCAGCGTCATGCGCGCGAGCAAATCGGTGACGCGTTCGGCAACCGGGACGTTCGCATCGCGGTACGAGTGTGCGGCGAGAGATCCATCGGCGTGTGTCGGGGCAGCGGACGGCGCGCCTGAGGGCGGGGG
>JALYHX010000625.1 GCA_030776305.1 Myxococcota bacterium | reverse complement strand
CTCGTGCATCGGATTCGCAGCCATTCTGGTGATGCCCTTCCGGATCGGCGAGATCGTCCGTCCGTACATGATCCGGACGCGCCCCAGCCAACGGCGAGGCGGGGTGCGCGCCATCACGATGACCGCGGCCACGAGCTCGGTCATCGCAGAGCGCGTCATCGACGGCCTCTACGTGAGTATCGTCCTTGCGCTGGCGCTCGTCTTCGTTCCCACCGTCAACCCGCTACCCGACAGGGTCGTCGGCATCCCGGTGACGGTCGCGCACGTGCGCATGAGCGGCTACGCGATGCTCGTGCTGTTCGGCGTGGCGTTCGCGACTATCAGCGTCTTTTACGTTGCGAGATCATGGGCTCACAAGACAACCCTCACCGTGGTCGGAAAGGTTTCGCCCCGGGTTGCAGAGAAACTTGCAGGAACCTTCGAGAAGTTCGCGGACGGACTGCATGTTTTTGGGCGCGGCCGGGAGGCGTTCGGCTTTTTCGTCGAGACCACGATCTACTGGGGATTGAACGCGCTGGGCATGTGGCTGCTGGCGTGGGGGTGCGCCGTCGTCCACGGCGACGGGTCGCCCGCGACGTTCGGCGAGGCGTGCGGTCTGATGGGCATGCTCAGCTGCGCCATCCTCATCCCTGGCCCCCCCGGGCTACTCGGCGTCTTCCAAGCGGGCCTCTACGCGGGCATGACGATGTATTACCCGACGAATGTCGTCGTCGGGCCCGGGGCGGCGTTCGTCTTCTTGATCTATGCGTCGCAGGTCGTCTTTCAGCTCGGTCTGGGAGTCTGGGGGCTGATGTACGAGGGCGGCGGGCGGGGGCTTCGTGGGGGTCTGCGCGTTCTGGAGGAAGCCGAGACCGGCATGGCTTCGCTGCCGGCCGGAGCACAGTAGCGCTGCTCGAAAGTTGGCCCGTGCGCGCTCGTTCCGATAGGCGCACAAAGGATGATCTGGCGCGCGTCTCGCGGGTCCTGGACGGCGGTGCTTCTGGGAGGGTCAGCCGCGGCCGTCCTCGCTCTGACGGCTTTGAGCCTCGAGGCGAAATCGAGCTACGAGTCTCCGTACGGATATGACCGCACGTGGAATGCCGCGCTGCGTCTCGTCCGGGTCGACAACGGATGGAAAATTACCGAGAAGGACGACGGGTACGGCTACATACTATTCGAGTACAAGTCTCCGGAAAGTACGAAGGTGACCTCCGGTTCGCTTGAGCTCGTACGGGGGCGCGAGCCGAACGCGCCGGTCAGTGTCCTGGCGGAGCTCGCTCGGATGCCGCACTACCACGAGCAGGTGCTCCTCGACGCGCTTGCCTCCAAAATGCGTCGCGAATACGGGGATGCCCCGCCGCAAAAGAAGCCGCCGGCATCCGAGCCTGACGCCGGAGTCGACGGAATGGGGAATTGACGGAAACATCAAAATATTGCAAGCGACGAGACCCGGCCATCGTCCCGAAAGTCTGAGCTCCGATTGTCTCCGTCTTGCCCCTGCACCAGAGGCATTTCACGGATTTCGACCGCGTGTGCCGCTCCGCAGCACCGAAAGCCGATCTGGTAGTACCGGAAGTCTTCCTCGTGAGCCGTCGTCATCGGTCGGCAGCGCGTGCGAACGGGCCCCCAATAGCCACCTTTGAGGCCGCTGCGGTATGGTTTGCCGAACTGCGACTCGTTGACGACCCATTCGTCCACGTTGCCCACCAGGTCGTGCACGCCATAGGGACTGACGCACGATTTGCGTGATCCGCTCGCCTCCCTCTGGTCGAGCCGCGCGAGCTCCTGGTCCTGTTTTCTCGGGTCGAAAATCATTTCTGCATGTGGCCATATGTAGCGCTTGTCGATGTTGCACGCGCGGTCGTCGCGGATGTAGCCATCGCCGTAGGGGTAGGGCTGCCGCTCCGGGCCCTCGCACGCGAGTGTCCATTCCGTGTCGGAGCAGAGACGCTTGCCGATGCTTTCGCAAGAAGAACGCGCCTCGTTCCAGGTCGCCATGTATCGGGGCATCGCGCCGATCTTGTTGGGCCATTCATAGCGATCGATGCAGAACCGCTTGTGTTCGGTCTTCAGGGCGCAGCTCTTCGCGATGCTTATCGGAACGCCTGTCGGAACAGACGGGCGTTCGAACTGGGCGCACTGCAGCTTGGTCTCGGAGTCGATCCATCGCAGGCATTTCTGCGTCACCATCGGGCAGTAATCGCCCTCGACACCCACCATGTCCGGTGGGCATTCGTCATCACTCGGGAGGGCATTCGCCGGCGACCCGGGCTCAATGAAGCTCCCAAAGAGCGCCGGAGTATCGTGTTTTGCGAGGATCGGGAGCAATTCGGCCGACCTTGTACTCGCGGACGACAGAACATCCGGCGACACGTCCACGCGCGCGTTGCGCCCCGCGGCATGGGAATGGACGCTCACCGTGGCGACCACCAAGCCCACCACGAATCCCCCAAATGCGACCAACGCACGACCCCGACGCATGGAACTACCTGCCCAGCGTGTCGCTCGACACGCACGATTCCCCGCGACCTTGCTACCGCGGCCTCGACTCGACGCGCCGTAGCTCGGCTTGTTTCCTTTGTTTGGACCCCTGGAGTGTAGGTCCTCAATACGCGAAAGCAAACTACGAGCCGATGCGTTCGGCGTCGCAAGCCGGATACGAGTCGGCTCCGGTTTGCAGAATTCCGAGGAAAAAAAGCATATCGAGGCATCCCTTCGATGGCCACGTTTGTTGCGCGACTGCGGGGGTGTGCGCGCCAAGATTGCGCCGAACCACCTCGTCCCTGGCGCAATTGTCAGGGAAGCGACGTATGCATCACCGCGAACACAGGATTGCGAACGCGGCTTCGCGGTCGATCGGAATCGCGACATCGATCGACGCGCCTTCGGCGAAACAGCCATGAGCACATGACGCGACGCGAGAACGAACCACGCAATCGATGATTCCCCTACCCGAACAACGGTAGAGCTCGCCCTCTTCGCAGCGCGGCACCTCGGCATTGGGTGACCGACCGGACCCCGATGGATAGGCCACTGCTCCCCCCTCGGGCCCGGCCGCGCAGAGCTGCGAAGCGGCGAGATCCCGCTCGATGACCAGCTCGACTTCTGCGGCCACGCATCCACGCGCGCATGCGGCAATGTGTTCCCAGGGACAGGTGCACTTGCTTTCCGGTCCGCGGCACGGCAGCGGGATCGTGGCGAGGCGCGACACTTCGACGTTCCCGTTGGCGCACCGGGCGATGCCGTCTGGACAATCGACGACATCGAACGGAAGGGACCCCGAGGCCATCGAGGAGGGCGTTCCCCCGATCGCGTGGGCGCGCAACCACCCCAAGGCGCAGCCGCGGTCGCACGCTGACAGACTCAGCCAGAAGACCATGCTTGCGAAAAAACGGGGCGATCGGGCCGAGACCGGAGCGATCATCCTGCCGGTGGCATCCCCGGTTCGGGTGACGCGCTTCTCAGCTCTCGATGAACGACTTCAGTTGCTTGCTTCGCGAAGGATGCCGGAGCTTGCGGAGCGCCTTGGCCTCGATCTGCCGGATGCGCTCGCGTGTGACCTCGAAGTCCTGGCCGACCTCTTCGAGGGTGTGGTCGCTTTTCTCGCCGATTCCAAAACGCATCCGCAGCACCTTCTCCTCGCGCGGCGTCAACGTCTTGAGGACCCTGCGCGTCTGCTCGGCGAGGTTCATGTTGATCACCGCCTCGGCGGGCGACACGACGCTCTTGTCCTCGATGAAGTCACCTAGGTGCGAGTCCTCCTCCTCGCCGATGGGCGTCTCGAGGCTGATCGGCTCCTTGGCGATCTTGAGGACCTTTCGGACCTTGTCGAGCGGAAGCTCCATCTTTTCGGCGATTTCTTCGGGGGTCGGCTCGCGGCCATACTCTTGCACCAGGTAACGGCTCGTCCGAATGAGCTTGTTGATCGTTTCGATCATGTGCACCGGGATGCGGATGGTGCGCGCTTGATCGGCGATCGCGCGGGTGATGGCTTGCCGGATCCACCACGTGGCGTATGTCGAGAACTTGTAGCCCCGCTTGTACTCGAACTTGTCGACGGCCTTCATCAGGCCGATGTTCCCTTCCTGGTTCAAGTCGAGGAACTGCAAGCCGCGGTTCGTGTACTTTTTCGCGATGCTGACGACCAAGCGCAAGTTCGCCTCGACGAGCTCCGCCTTGGCCTTGTCGGCGACGCGCTCACCATCGCGAATCGCCTCGTACGTCCCTCGGAGCTCTTTCAGGTCGAGCTGCAGCTCCTCTTCCACCTTCTTCAGGTTCTTCTGCGCCGCCGAGTGCGCGCCGAGCACGTCGTCCGGCGTGATGCTGTACTTTCGCCGATATTTGCGCTCCGCGTTCACGTCGCCACGCGAGTGGCGAGCCTCCTTACGAAGCTGATCGACCTCCACTCCGGCGCGCTTGGCCAAATCGAGGATGCTGCTCTCGGCGCGCTCGATCTTCTGGATGAGCGAGCGCAGCTTGACGACGACTTTGTCGATCGTCTTCTTGTTCAAGCGCATCTCTTCCAGCGTTTCGACCATCTTCTGTCGATTCGCTTCGGTCTCTCCCTCGATCGCTTTTCGTCGCGACGAGGCGCATGTCGCGAGACTCTCGGTCAGGTCCTGCGCGACCTTGTCGAGGTGCTTGACCTTGTCGATCAGGCGCAAAATTCTGCGATCCGCTTCCTCCTCGTCGAACTCCGCATTGTCGTCGTCCACGTCGCGGATGATGTCCCTGACGCGGATCTTGTGCTTGCGCAGCTTGTCGCCGAGGTCGATGATCTCGCGCACGGCGACGGGCGAATTTAGAATGGCCGAGAGGACGGTGTGCTCGCCGGTCTCAATTCGCTTGGCGATCTCGACTTCGCCCTCGCGCGTGAGGAGCGACACGCTCCCCATCTTGCGGAGGTACATTCGCACCGGGTCGTTGCTCTTCGCGTAGTAGCCGTCCATCTCCTCTTCGTTCTTGGTCGGAGGCGTCGACGTGTCTCGCTCGCGCGAGACTTTTTGCTCTGCCTGTTCGTCGGCAATGCGTTTGGGAGCGATCTTCACCTGAGTCGTCGCGTCGACGATTTCGATGTCTTCGTCGCCCAGAACCCCGAGCACGTCATCCATCTGGTCGGCCACCATATCGGCGGGCAACGCATCGTTGACCTCGTCGTAGGTCAGAAATCCTTTGGATTTCCCGATCTCGATGAGTTGCTGGACTTCCTTTCGATCACGGTTCTTCGTCGCCATCGTGCCCTCGGTGCTTCTGCCCCACATGCGCGCGAGCAGCCAGTGGAGCGCTCGCGACCCGTGTCCCCGCAAAGCCATGTTGCTGACGAACCAAAGCGTCGGCGTGCTTCATCAGCTCCACCTCGGTATCCCAGTCACCGACGACCCGATGCTGTTCGCGCACAATCTCGTTGGTCTCTCGCGCAACGTTGCTCTCTCGTAGCTTCTTGGCGTTCGCGATCACTGTGGCTCGCGCCTCGTCGATGGTCTCATGCGCCGGCGCCGCCAAACGCGCGGACGCGAAGGCTTGGATCGCCGGAGGCATTTGCGCAAGGAATTCGGAGCTGTCCAAGACTTTTTCCCCGCGCTCGTTCATGCGCATCGAGTGGCTGATCGCCGCCACGATCCGTGCCGAGTCGCCTTCGAGGAGCTCGAGAACGCCATTGATTTCAGAATCATCCAGAAGCATCGGGAAATCCAGCAGCGCGCCGACGATTGCCTTTCTTTCGCCAGGACCCGGTACCCTGAACTTAATTCTGGCCTCCCACGGCCTCGGGGCGCTTGGTAAGCGCGCTGCTCGTACGGTCGCCATGAGCCTCCGCTTGAAGGGGCCGGCAGCATGAGGCGCTGAGCGTACCAGATCGAGACGGCTTAGGGCTTGATCCGCATAAGCTTCGCGCATCCCGCGCATGACGGGATCCTTCTGGCGCTCGATGATCGCGATCACCCGTTCGGCGCGATCCATGCGCTCGCGGGCGTCCGAGGCGTTGAAAGCTTCATCGAGCTCGACGTCGATCAGATATTCAGGCAGGCCGCGGGCGTGAGCGACGACATGCCGGAGGCCCTCGGCTCCCTTGTTCCGGACGAATTCGTCGGGGTCGCTGCGATCCGGCAAGAGGGCAACCTCGGCGTCGAGCCCCGCTTCTTCGCACGGCCCCTCCGCCGTGCGTGCCGCTTTGCGTCCGGCCGCATCGGCGTCGAACAGCAGCGTGACGGCAGCCGCGTATCGACGAAGGAGTCTCGCCTGATCGACTGTGAATGCCGTGCCGAGCGGTGCGACGGCGTTCTCGACACGGTTCGCGTGCAGGCTCACGACGTCGAAATTGCCTTCGACCAGGATCGCTCGTTCGCGTTTACGGATCTCGTGGCGCGCTTGCCACAGGCCGAAGAGCGTTGCGCCTTTGACGTAGACCGGGCTCTCGGGCGAGTTGATGTACTTTGGTGGCGGGTCGCGTGGCGATTCGTCGCTGTCGCTCGAAAGGTCGGGGATGGGCGCGAGCGCCCGGCCACTGAAGGCCACGACGCGCCCGTGTGCATCGATGACCGCGAACATCAGGCGGTGTCGAAAGCGGTCGTAGTATCCCGCTGCGCTCGCTCGCGGCACCAACAGGCCCACGCTCTCGGCCAAGGCCGGCGAAACGCCTTGTTTCTTGAAGAACGAAGAGAGTCCGTCCCAGCCGGGCGGCGCGTATCCCAGGCGAAACGCCTGTACCGCGGGACTCGTCGGGGCCAATGCGCGGCGCTCGAGCTCTTCGAGCGCGTAGTCGCGCTGAGGATGTTCGCGGAGCTGCTCCTCGTACCAACCCGCCGCCATCTGCAGGACGGCGTAGAGCGATTCGCGCTCTTTCTTGTGGCGTTCGGCGTCGCTTGGCGCCGCGCCACGCTCCTCGAGTATGGGAACGCCCGCTCGCTCGGCGAGTGTCTTCACCGCTTCGATGAAGCTGTACCCTTCGGCGCGCTCGAGGAACCGGAACACGTCGCCACTCTCCTTGCACCCGAAGCAGTGGTAAAGCCCCGTCTCCGGGTTGACATGGAAGCTCGGCGTCCTCTCCTGATGGAAGGGGCAGAGTCCGAGGAAACGCCTCCCGCGCTTTTTGAGCGACGCGACGCTTTCCGAGACCACCGCCACGATGTCGGTGCGGTCGCGCACGAGCGAGATCGTGTCCTTCGAGATCATCGACGACGTGCGTCCACCGGAGACTTTGATACCTGCACGCTCGCGGGGGTCAAGAAGCCAGCACGTAGTTTTGATCGGGGAGCCGACTCGCCGCCACGTGGATTCGAGTCCAAGCGGACGCGGTTGGGCACCCATCGCCGCAAAAAGCGCACACAAGTCGCCGCCTTCGGCTGCGCTTGGTACGATCCCTGCGAGCGGCTGACCGAGCTGACCGATGCCGACGCGCCCGCGTTTCCGTCCTCCTGGGGCATCACCTTCCCCTCAAGGGAGAGCCGCGCGCATCTCCAGGGATAGCCACCACTTGGCGTCCGACGACGCAGGCGTTGGGCTGAGGCTCGCCATTGGTCGCGCGGGCGTGGGCATCGAGCTTTCACGGCCGGCACGTCTCGAGTGCATTACCATCACCGAACTGACGGCGACCCTTCCCGGAATCCGCTTTCCGGTGGACGTCTCTGGCGGGGTTCCGCGATTCCGGCACCGTCGCGGTGTCCTTCAGACACTGCAAATCGAGCTTGGGGCGCGTGAGTTCGAACGCTGGGCGGCGCCCAAGCTTTGCGGCATGGTCGGTACGCGCGCGCCCGAAGTTTGGGTGGGTGTTCGGCCCGCCGGCGCAACGGTCTGCGTCGCGGCGGTGGTCGAGGCGGAGGAAGGAGAGTACCGCGGCGCGGCCACCGCACCGGTGGCTCCGATCGTTGCGTTCGACGTGGACGCGATCGCCGAACGCGACGATCTGGTTTTGGTGGTGAAACGCGCGCGCGGAACGGATTTGCCGGCAACGGCGACGTCGATCGCCATCGCATGCACGGCGGCGCTTTTGCACGGGGTGGCGCGGCGCGATGGAGCGGTCTTCGTCGTGCGGGGGGGTGCGGACATGCTGGCGAGGGCCCTTTTGCCCCGGGCGGGGGCGCGGGTACCGGACGCGGAGGGTCTTGGGTGGACGTCGCTCGCGGCGCACGACGAGACTTGGATCTTGAACGCAGCCCGCCATGCAC
>JALYHX010000624.1 GCA_030776305.1 Myxococcota bacterium | reverse complement strand
GCCCACTCCACATAGTCGTCGAAGCCTGCTCCCTTCCTCCAGAGCGCGGGCAACAGCCCGCTGCGGTCTGGATCCATGTCGAGCCATACCCGGCCGCGATACGTCAGACCGCCGTGGGAGCGCCCTTCCTTCCAAGGACTGTTCGCGAACATCGCAGTGGTCAGCGGTGCCAGGGCGAGCCCGACGTGCATCTTGCGTATCGCGTCTTTCTCGCTCGCGTAGTCGAAGTTTGCCTGGACCGTGCACGTGCGCAGCATCATGTCCACCGCGTGGCCGCCGCGGGTGGGCAGGTACCGTCTCATGATCGCGTATCGCTGTTTCGGCACCCATTGAAAATCCTCCCGGCGTGCGAACGGGTGGAACCCCAGTCCAAGCCACCGCACGCCCATCGCGCGCGACAGGGGACCGATTTCGCGCATATGACCGCGTAGCTCGGCGCACACCTGGTGAATCGTGTCGCTCTTCCCTCCGGAGAGCTCGAGTTGACCGCCAGGTTCGAGCGTGACCGAAGCATCGCCCCGCAAGAGCGCGACGATGGGTCCGCCTTCCAACTCCCGCTCGGGTACCCAGCCATGCAGACTGGCAAGCTCTTCTAGAATGCGTAGAACACTACGTTCGCCCTCGTACGGGATCGGTGCGCCGGTCCCCTCGAAGATACCGAACTTCTCCATCTCCGGGCCGATCCGCCACTCCGAGCGCGGCTTACAGGCCTCGACGAAGGGCAGTGTGAGGTCTTCGCGCCGACGGATTGGTTCAAAATCGCGGGGATCAGTCGTCACGGAGCAACTCGCATGGGTTCGTTCGTTTTCTCATCCGATGCCATCGTGCAGGATGGCGTTTTTTCCGCATAGCCCATGAACGCATCCGAGCGAACCGTATTCTCATCCTGCCGTCGCGCCGGCGCGTCTCACGCTCGGCTTCGAGGTTGGCTTTCGGTCGAAGAGCCGCACGCGACGAACGAAGAGATCGAGCAGCATCAGTGCGATCGCCATCCCCACCAGGCGTGGCCATAGGTCCTGATGGTAGCGAATCACTTCCCCTGCTGGATCGAAGACCGTTGCCGGCGTGGGATCGAGCGTCCCCCCCGCGGCGACCGCGGCGTGGCGCAATGTCTCTACATCGGGCGAAAGGGCAAGGTACTCGCGCGGGTAAGCGTTCGTGATATGGCCAAAACTCTCGGCCACCGTGGCGCTTCTGGAAATGCCCGCCCGCTCATCGACCGACTTGGCAAGCGACGCATGCAAAAGGAACGATCCAAAATGTTCGAGCGGGAAATCGACCGCGTAACGTCCAGGGGCCGTCTGGAGCATGGGCACTTTGTAGGTCTGCCCGTTCGGCTGGGGACCCGTGATCGTCAACGATGCCTCTAGGTCATTCTGGAAGCGATCGTCCGCGTCCATGGCATCGATCGCGGCGTGCACGCGCCCGGTCGCAGCATCGGTCTCGGCTCGCATGTCGTAGACCTGACGCTTTTTCTGGCGCATGTGCTCGCGCACGAGCTGGCCCCAGAACTGTCCCCACTCGGGCCAGCGCAACCATTCCACTGCCCACAGGTTCTTCACGTCGCTCGTCCAGGCCATCGTCCAGCCGAGGCCCACATGCCACCGCGCGAGGATCGGCTCCCCAAGCTCGCTCTGCAGAACCTGCTGCGCAGGCGCAGGCTTGAGCTTCGTCGCCACGTAACCGTGCAAGAACGGCGCGGCCGCGATGTCGATTCCGCGTAGGAAGTCAGCCGGAGATCCGACGCGCGGCTGGAAGTACTCCTCGACGGCGGCTGAGCGGCTCACCAGCTCCGTCTCTCGCGTGAAAATTCGGGGGAGCGCTTGCGGATCGGCGACCTTGTAAAATCTCCCGCCGCCCGCCTCCGCGATCGATCGGAGCAGGCTTTCGTCGACACCTCCCCCGAGACCCACCGTCGTCACGGTCATGTTCTCGGCGCCCATCGCCTGCACCAGATCATGAATCCCGTTCTGAGGTGCCTGTCCATCGGTGAGCAGCACGACGTGCTTCTTCTTCGCCCGCGTGGTCGACAGCGCCTGGTAAGCCGCGTCGAGCGCGGGAAAGATCTCCGTTCCTCCGCCCGCCTGGATGCGCGCGATGTCATTTTGGATACGAGCGCGATGCTTGGCCGGCGTCATGCGCACGATACGTGTCGGTTGCGAATCGAACGCGATGACTTCCAAGAGGTCGTCCGGCGCGAGAGTGTCCGCCGTTGCCTTCGCAGCCTGCTTGGCCATCTCGAGCGGTAGCCCAGTCATCGACCCGGACCGGTCGATGACGAGAGTCATTGCCACCTCCGCCTCATCGCGCCGTTTCTCGGCGTCCATCCGCACCGGCAAGATCCGCTCGATCGTCGTGTGATGCCAACCACCGAGGCCATAGCCGTGCTCTCCGCCCGCGAACAAGAACCCGCCGCCGAGGTCGCGTACGTATTGCTCGATCGTCTCCTGCTGGGTGAGCGAGACGCGATCGGCCGTGATATCGCTGAGGACGATGAAGTCGTAACGCTCCGCTTCCCGTAAGTTGGTGGGAAGCGGATCGGTCGTGTCGACGTTCAGTTGTTGCGCCGCGAGCGAAGACGCGAGGTAACTCGCCCGCGCAGGATCTCCGTCCACATACAACACGACCGGCTTGCCCAGGACCGCGGCAACCGCCGTGGCGCGATTGTTTTCCTGAAAACGGTCGTGCGCGGCCTCGCTCGCTTCGAGCGCATACGTCACCTCCCCGGGTACCGCAGCTTTACTCTTGAACGCGACATCGTTGTCGCCCGCAGTCAGGTTGACCTGCCTGACGCTGTCGAGACCGTTGACCACGTCGCCCTGCTTGAGCACCAGCTTCACCGTTTGCGCCACACTCGAGAACACGTTCGCGTGCACATCGAACGTTTCGCCCTCGTGCACATGCTCGGGAACACGGAGATCCCGCACGGCGACTTCCCCCGGCACCGGCCGCTCGTAAGGGACGGCGAACAGCTTCACGCCATAGCCTCGGGCTCGATTCGCCTCCGCAAGCAGATCGCCGTCCGTCTGAACGCCATCCGAGAGGATCACCGCATGCCGCAGATATCCCTCCGGGTAGAGTCCGTAAGCGAGCTGAAGCGCGCTGGCGATGTCGGTGGCCGTTCCGAGCCCCGGACCGTGACGGGCGATGAGCGGCGCCGTCGAATTGCCGGCGTCGTCGATGGCAAGCAGCCGTGGTCGTTTGGCAAAGGTCACCAGTCGAACCAGATCGCTTTTCGGCTTTGCGTCGAGCCCTCTTTGTACCTCGGCGCGCGCGTCCTCCAGCGCGGCGTCGGAGACGCTGTCGCTGACGTCGACGAGATACACCGTGCACACGTTCTGCGTGGTCGCCGACCTCCCGAGACGGGCGAGACCGAGGGCCAGTGCGGCCACGAACGCGACGCGGAGAAGCACCGAAAGCAACCGCTGCGCAAGGGGCAGGTCCGCCAGGCTTCGTCCGATCATCCACAAGAAGTACGG